>JALTGJ010000478.1 GCA_027077185.1 Spirochaetales bacterium
AATTATAGGATCAGATTCTGTTCTGTCTTTTTTTAAAATTGGAATATGACCAGTTTCAAGGACGGTAAGAATATTAGTAGCACTCAGTTCAAAGCCAATAGAAAATCCAAGCATATCAAGTTCATTTAACGGAATACCCGATTCAAGAGTGTATAATGGAATATTATTCAGTTTAAGTTCATATTCAAAATCCTGTGCAGGTGCAAAAACTCTTTCACAACTTATATCTCTAAGATTGTTCAAACCGCGGTATAATAACTTAACAGCCTGGTTCGACATGCCTATTTCGTATAAATCTGGAAAACAAATACCAAAATTAAAATTGGATTTTTCATAGTTCTTTACAGTACCAAATTCACCCCCGACATATCTTCCAGGCATGGTAACATTTAGTAGAATTTTCTTAAGATCTTCTTCCGGAACAATTAAAGCCATAAAATTAGTACCTGTACCTTCTTAAATATATATTTTGTACAATACCAAGAGAAATTAAAGCTGTCCATAAAGAAGAACCTCCATAGGAAATAAAAAGTAAAGGTATTCCTGTAATAGGCATTATTCCAATTGCCATTCCAATATTAATTATAACATGGAAAAAAATCATCATTATAATACCGGATCCCACATAAAACCCATAACTGTCTTTTGAGTTTGAAACAAGAATTAACCCTCTAATTAATATAACTGCAAATAAAAGGATGACTAAAACAGCACCTATGTAACCAAGTTCTTCAGATATTATAGAAAAGATAAAGTCTGTACTTTGCTCAGGTAAGAATCTATAATGACTTTGAGTTCCCAACAAAAATCCTTTTCCCCTAAGACCTCCGGAACCTACTGCTATAAGAGACTGAATAATATTCCACCCGGTACCTCTGGGGTCAACACTTGGATCAAGAAAGACTATTAATCTCATTATTTGATAATCTTTTAAAAATATTCTTACTGCAAAAGAACCTAAAATCCCTGTAAGAGAAAGAAATGATGAATACATTAACCAGTAGAAATAAGTCCGTTTTGAAAAAAAATATCCCAGTGATGACAGCAAAATAATAATTCCTATTGAACCCATAAGAATTAAGAGCAAGTTGCGATTAAGCAGTATTTTAACAAATGCAATATCTTTTTGAAGTATATATTTTTGCCACGCAGGCAGCATACCCAGAAATATCATTAGTATACCTGCAAACAGTAAAAAGCTTATATATCTCTTTTTAATACCAGCCATAAAAGACACAAGCAAAAAAACAGGAATAAAAACCAGTGATGTTCCCATATCCGGTTGTGCAATAATAAAAACAACTGGTAGAAATGCAATAAACATACCAGTTAAGAATGTGGATAACTGTTCTATAGACTTTTTCCTTTTAACATAATAGTCTGACAAAAACAGTATCATTGCTATTTTGGTAAATTCCGAAGGCTGTATACCAAAACCGAAAAAACCAAACCATGATTTTGATCCGTTTACTTCACTCCCGAACAACAGGGTTAATATAAGTATAAAAAGGGATCCAAGGTAGATATATAAAGACCATTTTCTAAAAAGAAGATAATCAGAAAACATAACTATAAAAAATAAAACAAGACCGCTTATAATCCATACTATCTGATAAATATATTCATTTGAAATTAGAAGCCCGGTAGAAGAGATACCGCTCGAGTATATAAACATAACACCTATTACCATTAAAATAAGCATAGAAATAAAAATAGAAAAATCGATATTAAAAAAGTTTTTTATTTTCATTGTGGCTTCCGTTTATTTCGCATCCATCCCCAATGAAGAGAATCTATTGCTTCGTCATAGTTTTCATCTGCGAATATTCCCTGTAGTATAATATTTGCAGCCTTAATTGCCCACCATTCCCATTCATTTACTGCTTCAACCATGGTAACAACTACAAGCTGATCCTCTGGTTCTGCATCATAGGGACCGTAGGAGACAAACCATGCATTC
>JALTGJ010000479.1 GCA_027077185.1 Spirochaetales bacterium
CATTTAAGGTTGAACAGAGTAAATTCCAGATAGGAATAAGTATGGGAATAAGTATTTTCCCTGATGATGATGATAAAATAGGCGGGCTTGTAAAAAAGGCAGATACTGCCATGTATCAGATAAAATCAGAAAATAAAAACTCATTTACTTTTTATATTAAGGAAGTTCAAACATGAAAGTTTCTTCCATCTTTCTTTTTGCTCTTATTGCTGCTGTCGGCAATGCTCTTTTTGCTGCCGGACAAAAAAAGACTTCAGAAATTGATAATCCGCTAACATTTGTAGGTCTTTCGGCTTTGGTTTGTGTAATACTTACTTTTGCTATTATCTTTTCTATACAAAAAAACACAAACTTCTCTCAAATTTTAAAACTAAACTGGAAATGGATTCTTATAAGCGGATTTGGTTTATTTCTAACATATATTGGGTTTAATCTTATGTACTCAAAATTTGGTACTTCAAGCTATGTATATTATGCTGTTCTTTCGATTATTACAACTTCACTTATTGTAGGAGTGTTTATCTTTAAAGAAAGGCTAAATTTCTATCATTTTGCATCTATTGGATTTTCATTAATCGCGATAATACTGTTTACCCTGGGAAATAATGCCTCAAATTGATTAAATTCAATATCAAATTAGCGCCCTTATATTGCCTGGTCGGCTATACAACCCTAGGAGTTATCTATGAACATAGTTATAAAAAATGGTGTTGCCATTACAATGGATTCCATAAAGTCTATTTTTGAAAAAGGTATGGTTATTATTGAAAAAGATACCATAATCTATTCAGGGGAAGAAAATGATACTCTTATTCCTCCTGGAGCAAAAGTTCTGGATGCAAAAGGCGGTATAATAATGCCGGGCCTGATAAATACCCATACCCATACAGGAATGTCCCTCTTTAGAACCCTTGCTGATGATACAGCAGACAGACTAAAAAAATACCTGTTCCCTTTGGAAAAAAAGTTCGTAACACCGGGACTTGTCTACTGGGCATCACTATACTCACTTACAGAAATGATAGAAGGCGGAACGACCACATTTGCCGATATGTATTATTTTGAAGATAGAGTTGCAGAGGCAGCTGTTAAAGCTGGTGTTAGAGGTATTTTAGGTGAATCGGTTTTGAACTTTCCTGCACCGGATTCAAAAGAACCTTACGGAGGATTTAAATATACTGAGAAACTTATTAATTTATATTCAAATCATCCTTTAATTACTCCTGCCCTGGCACCCCATGCACCTTATTCCCTGAATTTTAAAAATCTAAAAAAAACTGCTTTACTTGCTGAAGAATGGGATATTCCAATTCTAAGCCATCTGGCAGAAATGCCCTTTGAAATGAAACAGATTGAAAAAGAATTTGGGATGAGTCCAGTTGAATTATACTCAAAAACAGGCCTCCTCAGTCCCAGAATGACAGCAGCCCATTGTATCTATGTAGATGATAACGATATAGATCTTTTAAAAACCAGTGGCACAGGTATTGCACATAATGTTGCGGCAAATTTAAAAGGCGGAAAAGATGTCTCACCTGCCCTTAAAATGTTTGACATGGATATACCCATAGGTCTGGGAACAGATGGTCCAATGAGCGGAAATACCATGGACCTGATAAACCTTCTGGGCTACACAGCAAAAATACACAAAATGGACAATAAAGACAGAACAGTTATGCCACCGGCGAAAGTTATAGAAATGGCTACCATAGGAGGAGCCAGAGCACTGCATATTGAAGATAAAACAGGATCACTTGAAACGGGCAAAAAGGCAGATATTATTATTGTTTCCACTGAATCAACAACAATGTTTCCCATTTATGATTACTATTCTGCTCTTGTATACTGTGCTAGTCCCCGGGATGTAGATACTGTAATTATAAATGGAAAAATAATAATGAAAGAGCGCAATTTATTAACTCTTAACAAAAAGGAGATAAGAACTGAATCTGCAAAAATAGTAGACAAAATAAAAAAAGAACTTAAAAATTTCTAATTATTAAAAACAAGTTCTTTTAATATTTCCACAGATGTATATAGTTCATCTACCACTAGATACTCCTCCGGGGTGTGAATCCTATGCATTCCTAACCCGAAAACAACATTTTCGATATCACTACTGTTAAAATTATTGCTATCTCCCCCTCCAGGTGAACTAAGTATTAGAGGTTCAATACCGCAGCGGCTGCAGGCTTCAGAAAAACGCTTTATACAGACGCCTGCCGGATCAACAGAATACCCTAAATAGGAGTGATCCCATACTACTTTGCAGATCCCACCACTGGAATCTGCAGCTGAATTACAGGAATTTTCAACTTTTCTGCTTATATTTTTAAACTCTTCTGCAGAAAAACTCCTTACCTCACCTTTTATAACAACACAATCAGGAACAATATTTGTCTGGCTGCCCCCTGTGACAGATCCTATATTGGCAGTTGTATCCGGACTAATCTGCCCCTGAGGCAGTTTATCAATAATTTTTCCGGCAATTTTTACAGCACTTATCCCTTCATCAGGTGCCAGGGCTGCATGAGAACTTTTACCGTAAACCTCACAACTGTACTTTGCCTTCCTGGGGGCACGGGAAATAATACTCCCAGGGGGAGTTTCACCATCCAGGTTATACCCATATTCTGCTTTGAACATTGATTTGTTCAGACTGGAGGAACCCCTGCAGCCCAGTTCTTCCTGAACTGTAAATAATATTTCAAGACCTGCATGATGTTCCGGACATAAAAGGGCAAGATCTATAATTTCAAGTGCTGCAGCTACACCAGCCCTGTCATCTCCTCCAAGAACAGATCTGCCATCGGTCTTAAGTATTCCATCAGATAAAAAAATACTCCGTCCACTGCAATCGGGAATGGGAACAGTATCCATATGAGCTGAGAGGAGAATAGTATCACCTGTTTTATTTCCAGGAATTCTGATAAATATATTAGAGGTATCACCCCCCTCAGGTATCGACTCCCGAGGATAAAGGATAAGCTCAAGACCAGCCCCAGACCGTTCCTCTGCAAATTTTACTATATATTCAGAAATCTCCCTTTCATTACCCGAAGAGCCGCAGATGCTGCACAACTCAATTAAACGGTCAAGAACTCTGTTCTTGTCAACTGTAATTTTTTCAAAACTACCTGTTTTTTTTCCCAACGGATAAATCTCCTTATAAGCTGAGGTTTTTACAATTTTCACATAAACAGCTTATCCTTTTACAAACAACAAAATCAGAATATATGAGTTCCCTTTTTGTTAAGCAAAACTACAGCATCCAGAGCTGCCTGGATGGCCTTCTTTTCACCGGAAAAAAACAGCTCCTCTTTCTCTGCCAGGGTCGGCTGTTTTTCAAGCCAGATATTAGAGTCAGTGGATACAACTGCACCTGTTTTTACTCCTCTAACACTACCAACAATAAAAAGTACAGCTGCTTCCTGTTCTGCAGCCTTTATACCGCATTCGGTTAAAAGAGAATTCAGCTCTTTATCCTGAACATAGTAGGCATCCCTGGTAAACCCCAGACCAACCTGATATTCTATGTTTTTATCTTTTAAGGCAGTTACAAGCGCATTTGTAACATCCAGATCCGCAACTGCAGGGAATTCCGGGGGAAGATAGGCTTTAGAGGTTCCTTCACCCCTATATGCTGCCTGAATAACAATCGGTGTCCCAACAGGAGTATCTTTCTGCCTTCCACCTGCCGACCCCACTCTAATAAAGACTTTTGCACCAAGTTTAATTAGTTCCTCAAAAGCTATTGAAGCCGCAGGTCCCCCTATTCCCGAAGAACATACAGTTATTTGTACTTTTTTATATGTCCCGGTATAAACAATATATTCCCTGTTCTGCGCCAGCAGCTGTGCATCATCCATCATGGCAACTATGCGTTTTACTCTCCCCGGATCTCCGGGAATAATAACATAAGGGGCTATATCACCTTTTCTGCAGCGAATATGTTTTAGTATTTCCTCTTTCTTTTCCACCGTTTTATTCCTTCTTTTCAACAATAAGTTTATCGGGAGTAACTGATATATAAACCCTCCCGGAATCTGGCAGAACAGATTTCCCAGGGACAATTGCCCTAACTACATCAGACCCGGCATGAAGGGAATACTGTGTTGTATCTCCCTGATAATTTGCATAATCAATAATTGCCGTAACACTGTTTTCAGTCTCTTTTTTTGACAGAACAACATCACTTGGTCTAAAAAAAACTTCAACAGAATCACCTGCCTGCACAGAACCAAAGTTACTGGAAGTTCTGGTACTTTTTATAAATGCCCCGTCAATATCCACTAAGACCATATCTTCTGTTCTGTTTCGAACCTTTCCATTTAAGTGATTATCAAAACCTATAAATTTCGCAACAAAGGAAGTAGAGGGGCGTTCGTAAATATCTTCAGGGGTACCTATTTGCTCAATATTCCCTTCATTCATAACAATGATCCTGGAGGATAAACTAAGGGCTTCAATCTGGTCATGAGTAACATATATCATTGTAATACCCAGCTGATGCTGCAGCCGGCTTAATTCAGCACGCATTTCATCACGGAGTTTAGCATCCAGATTAGATAAGGGTTCATCCAGTAATAGCAAATCAGGTTCGATTACAATTGACCTGGCCAATGCAACCCTCTGCCTCTGTCCTCCTGAAAGTTGTGAAGGAAGACGATCCTCAAACCCTGTCAAAGAAACTAACTTTAAAACATCACTTATTTTACCTGGTATAAGATTTTTTTCAATTTTTCTCCGTTTCAAACCATATGCAACATTCTCATAGACAGATAAATGAGGAAATAATGCATAATTCTGAAAAACAAGTCCAATATTTCGTTTATTTGGCGGCAAATTTGTATAATCCCTTCCCCCAATAAAAACCTTACCCATGTCTGCCATAATGAATCCTGCAATAGTCCTGAGAGTTGTTGTTTTTCCACAGCCACTGGGTCCAAGAAGGGAAACAAGTTCACCTTTTTCTACAGACAGATTAAAATTTTTTAAAACCGGTTTTCCCTTTATATACCCTGCATCAATATTTGTTAATTCAATAAATGACATATATTTTCCTTGTTACATATATTTTGATATACCAAGAAGCTTCTCGGTGCTTTGAATAATTATTACAGTTAATACAATAAGAATACTTGATAAGGCCGATATTGTAGGGTCAAAATAATATTCCATATAAACCAGCATCTGAATAGGAAGGGTCGCAACACCAGGGCCTGTAAGAAAAAGTGAAACAGGTACATTATTAAATGAAGTAATAAAGGCAAGTATAAATGCAGCAACAAGGCCTGACTGTATATTAGGTAAAACAACTGCAAAAAAAGCATGGAGAGGAGTAGAACCAAGACTGACAGCAGCTTCTTCAACTCCCGGATCAAAATTCCTAAGACTTGCAGAAACCACTCTTACAGTATAAGGAAATAAAATAGCAGTATGTCCCAGATACAGTCCCATAAGAACAGGAACTTTGGTCACATAAATGAAGAATCGTAATAAGGAAAATCCAATAACAAGACCAGGAACTATTGCCGGTGAGGAAAAAAATAATTCCAGAACACTCTTCCCCGGATACCGGTATCGGATATTAGTATATGCAACAGGAATACCAAGAAGGAGAGCTGTAAATGTAGCAGCAAGACCAGTCTTGAGGCTCATCCAGAACGTTGTTCTGAACATTTCAATATTCAACACTTTATTATACCATAACAAGGAGAAACCCTTGGGTGGGAACCGCATAACTGCAGTACTGCTGAATGATGAGATAATTATTATTATAAAAGGTCCAAGAAGAAATATAAACATTATAACCATAATTAAAATCAGTATTTTTGAATTTTTCATACAATATTCCTGGGCCTAAATAATCTCAAGCCATTATAAAGCAGCAAAGTTGTAAGAATCATTATTACTGCAATAACCGTAGCTGCCTCCCAGTTCATTAGCACAAGTGCTTCCTGGCGCATAAGTGTTGACAGAGTAAGAACTTTTGCACCACCCAGGATTGCAGGTGTTACATAGGCTGTAATACACCCGGTAAAAACCAGGGTAACCCCCATTATCAATCCATCAA
>JALTGJ010000480.1 GCA_027077185.1 Spirochaetales bacterium
TAAAGTAAATTTGGTTCATTTTTTTCCGCCATCCATTACCTCCTTATAAATGGTTAATAACAATCAGGGCTACCTCTCTTATAATACAGAGAAGTAACCCCTTAAAAGATTTTTTTACTCTTTTGTTCAGATACTATTAGTATCGATATGGAGCACCGGCTTTTTCCATTGTATCAATATATTCTTTAAGAATTTTTACAACTTTTGCATCTCGAGGACTCTTTGCTGCAATTTCATCCCAGTATTTATAAGCAGCATCTTCAACTGCCTTCCATTCATCCGGAGGTATAGTGGTTAATTCCAGCTTATCACCATGTGCCCGATAATTAGCTTCTCCCCACCAGTACCAGTGAAGTCTATAATAATTTGATTTTTCAATTGTAAGTTTAAGAAGCTGCTGCAAGTGAGCGGGAACTTTTTCCCATGCATCTGTATTTACGAACCATCCTCCAGCCCATGCACCGGAAATAGGGTTAGTCAGATAGTATTTTGTAACATCTGCCCAGCCTACTGTATAATCTTCTGTTATACCGGACCATGCAACGCCATCAAGAACATTGGTCTGAAGCGCCATTTCAACATCTTCATATGGAAGAGCCATTGGAACAACTCCAAACTGTTTCATAAATTCTCCACCTGTAGGAAACATATACATTCTAAGTCCCTTCAGATCTTTTAAATGTCTAATTGGTTTTGTAGTTGCAAAGTTACAAGGATCCCAGCTGCCCTGAGCAAGCCATGTCACACCATCAATCTCATCATATGCTTCTTTCCAAATTTCATTAAGTCCGTAATGATTCCAAAGTACATCAACATCCAGACCATACCGTGCAGCAAGTGGAAAGTAAGCTGCAAAGACAGATACATCTACAGGAGATGCCATAGAATCATCATCACTTACAGCCATATCTACTGTTCCTTCCTGAAGTGCTCTAAACAGCTCACCATGAGGTACAAGCTCATCAGCAGTATACACCTCTATAACCATTTCACCATTTGCTGCTATATTAAATTCATCTATTGCATTTTTAACAACAAATTCATTTAGAGCCGGACCAGCATAAGATTGAAGCCTCCACTTTATTGTTTTAGCTGGTTTTGCAGCTGCTGTCGCTGTATCTGCAGATTTGGCACTACAGCTTATTAGTACAGGTGAAACCAAAACTAATATTACCAAAACAGCAATAATGGCAGCCAATACATTCCTTTTTTTCATCCTAAATCCCCCTGAAGTTTTTGTTCTTTATTTTTTTAAGGGCTTTGCCCTCTGCATTAATACAATTGACCCTAATTTCTGTTTTCAGCAAAATACTAGCAACTTTCCTCCTTACTATTAGTATTAAACAGCAAAAATATATCTTTTATAGCATATATGGATCTGTATATATTATGCAGATTATTTATTATTGAAGCAAATTTGCCAGAAGTCAAGAAAAAAAACATAAAGTCGGAAGTCGGAAGTGGTATATGCATATGCCTCAATACCATATTAGAAAATATAATAAAATTAAGCAGTTTTATTTTTAATTTAGCAGATCATACAATTTGGAAAGGGGTATGCCATTTTTTAATGCAATTTCTTTTAAATTTTCTGAAAAGAATCCGGTAAGAAGAATAGTTTGCACCTGTTTATAATTGAGTATATTCATTTCAATCAAAAAATTACCTATTCTGGCCTGTTTCTCATTTTTATATGGTAATTTTCTCATCAAAACTTCTCCTGTAATTAACTATAGTAAAGTTCAATACCAAAAGATAGACTGATTTTTAAAAAAAATTAAGAATATCCAGTATCACATATAGACATTGGATTGCTATTTTCATAAGATGGCAAATATTGCTCCGGTAGCTCAGCAGGATAGAGCAGCTGCCTCCTAAGCAGCAGGTCGGACGTTCGAATCGTCTCCGGGGTATAGAGCATAAAAAAAGATCCCACTTCCCTGGGA
>JALTGJ010000481.1 GCA_027077185.1 Spirochaetales bacterium
AGATAAAAGAGCTGCTGTTTCCTTGTCTTTTTCCAAGTCGTCAAGATATTTTAGAAACAAAATCCATGAAGTTTGCTCTACATAATCCAGTTCACTACCGCAGCCTGCATCTTTGTGCAGTATATCGTCTATATTTTTAAATACCTGTTCAAACATATTCTTCCTTTGTATATAAAAACATTTTATTCTTCGCCTGCCATGAACTAGATGCAATTCGATAAGCATCAATGGCGTCCCGGGGGCGGGGTTATTATATCAAAATATCACTTTTTTATAAAGATCTTACTCTACAGTGCAATTAACAGGGAAATATAGTCCATTTTTTATGCTATCTTTATTATTCATTTTAGTTTTTAACTTTTAATTTCTTTTTAGTTGACAAGTACAAATTCTGCTTTTATAGTTAATAATTCTTAGTACAATATTAATGGAGGAAATATGAGTTTTACCACTGCTGACATCCGAAACATCTCACTGGTTGGACACGGAAGCACTGGAAAAACCTCACTCTTGGAGCAAATGCTCTATGTAGGTGGTGTTATTCCAAAAGCTGAACTCCCGGATACAGGGAAAAGTGTAAGCGATCATACAGATGAGGAAATTGGAAGAAAAATTTCAATACACACATCCATGGCAGGTATGGAATGGAATAACACACAGATTAATGTTCTGGACACCCCTGGTGTATCAGATTTTGTTGGTGAGGTTGTATGTGCCTACAGAGCAACAGAATCGGCTTTAATGCTTGTTGATGCCAGCGATGGAGTCCAGATTGAAACTATAAAACTTTGGAGGCGTTTAAATAACCGAAAAATGCCAAGAATAGTTTTTATAAACAAACTTGATAGAGAAAGAGCAAATTTTGATACTGTTTTTGAAGATCTTAACAATAAATTTGATAAGACATTTGTACCTGTAACAATTCCAATAGGAAATGGTGATGATTATAAAGGTATTGTTAACCTGATTGAAAACAAAGCATATTTAGTTCATGCAACAGGAGAAAAGGATCATGGAGTTGATATTCCTGAGGATCTCCACGATATAGTAGAGGAATATCGTTTAAAACTTATAGAATCTGCTGCAGAAGGTGATGATAATTTAATTGAAAAATATTTTGAAGAGGGAACTCTTTCACCGGATGATATCCGTCTGGGGCTTAAGGAAGGTCTTGAGAACTACAAAATAGTACCTGTTTTATGTGGAAGCAGTCTAAAAAATAATGGTATTACATCTCTGTTAAATTTTATTTCAAATACTGCACCTTCACCTGGCTGTTATACAGAGAAAGCAGAAGGAAAAGATTCAGAGGATATAGATGTTAAAATTTCTCCTGATGGAAGTTTTAGTTCTTTTGTTTTTAAAACAAGTATGGATCAATTTTCTGGAAAACTGTCATTTATTAAAATAGTTTCAGGTATTTTAAAACCAGATACTGAAATTTATAATTCCAGAGAAGAGAAAAAGGAAAAAAGCTCTAAAGTATATAAAGCCATAGGGAAAAAATTGGTTGAAACCAAAGAACTGTATGCCGGAGATCTTGGAGTTCTTGTAAAACTTGATACAGTTAAAACAAACGATACTATTTGTTCTTCGGATAATTTTATCAATTTCAAACAGCTGGCTCTTCCTCATCCTATTTATGCGATTGCAGTTTCTGCATCAAGTAAAAAAGAAGAAGATAAACTAAATGATTTTCTGCACAGAGTATCAGAAGAAGATTTAACCTTCAAAATGGAATTTAATAAGGAAACTAAAGAGAATGTAATTTCCGGTATGGGAGAATTACACCTTGGTATAATTCTTAACAAAATAATTGAAAAACAAAAAATTGAGGTCGAAAAGCGAACCCCAAAAATTGCCTATAGAGAAGCAATAACAAAACCTTCTGAAGCCGAATATGCCCATAAGAAACAGTCCGGAGGGCATGGTCAGTACGGGAA
>JALTGJ010000482.1 GCA_027077185.1 Spirochaetales bacterium
GGAGAGCTTCTGGGTGGGGAAATAATGGCAAAAGACGCTGGGAATATGATTCAGACCCTTACCATAGCAATACAGGCTCACTTGACTGTAGCAGACCTCGTCGATACATATTTTCCCTACCTGACAGCGGCAGAAGGAATAAAACTTGGAGCAATTATTTTTGATAAAGACGTACATACATTAAGCTGTTGTGCAGGATAGGAGATATTAATTGAAAAAGGGATACAAATAGCTGTATTTACAGTTATACTTATATCCATTAATATATCTGGAAAAGAGGACAGCAGCGTATGAATCGAAGCGAACTGGCCAGTCTGGTTGATATCCCCGGAAGAACTATCCGGTATTATGAGGAAAAAGGTATTATACCTGTACCGGATAGGTCTGCTAATGGATATAGGGATTATAAGATGAGCCTTGTTCCAAGGCTTAAGTTTATAAAAAATGCACAGAAACTGGGATTTTCTTTGGCAGAAATTAAAGAGTTATCCGATATGAAAATTTCGCCGGAGATGTCCTGTGAATCGGTACATGGAAAAGCTAATAGAAAAATTATGGATATCGAAGTTAAAATAAAAGAACTTAACCGGATAAAAGAAGCTCTTAATAAATTTACCATGTTTTGTAGTCCGGGTAAGAGAATAGAAGAATGTGAATTTTTACATTTACTGGAAGAATAGCTATTTGCGATGTTCACCATTAAATCCTAAAACTGAGACAAATCGCAAAAGCCTGAAGAAGCTTAAGTATAGACAGTTCATTGTTAGTTAGATAAACTGTATTTGTATAATGAAAATGCATGTAGGAACGGCTTGAAGAAAAAACAAATAATTTTACTTGTAGAAGACGAAGCAGTAATTGCATTATCCCAAAAATTATCTTTGGAAAAATATGGTTACACTGTTGTAATTGCAGGTACTGGAGAAAAAGCTGTAGATATCATAAAGCAGTCCTCTGATATTGATCTTGTTCTTATGGATATTGATCTGGGGAAGGGAATTAACGGCCCAGAAACAGCTTCCAAAATTTTAAGCCTAATTGAAATTCCTATTATCTTTCTGTCAAGTCATACAGAACCGGAAACAGTTGGAATGACAGAAGAAATATCATCCTATGGATATGTTGTTAAGAATTCCAATATTACAGTTCTTGATGCCTCAATCAAAATGGCATTTAAATTGTTTTCTGCAAACAATAATTTAAAAACAACAAAGAATAAACTGGAAGCTACCCTTAATACTCTTCCTGATATTTTATTTGAAGTTGGTCTGGATGGCTGTTATTATGATATTCATACCCATTACAAGGACTTGCTGTATAAACCTTCAAAAGATCTTATGGGAAAGAAAATTTCTGATGTCCTGCCTTCCGAAGCTTCAGATATTATTATCTCAGCTATAAAAGAAGCTAATGAAAAGGGATATTCTTCGGGCAAACATTATTCACTGGCTGTACCTGCTGGAGACCATGTATTTGAAATTTTTACTTCCCCCATCAATTTTTCAAGTAAAAATAAGAGATTTGTTTTTCTTTCCAGGGATATTACAGATACTGAAAAAATTAAAACCAAACTTTTACTTTCCGAAAAAACATACAGGGGAATTCTTGACAGTATAAGTGAAACCATTTTTATTCAGGATAAAGATGGGATATTTCTTGATGTAAATAAAGCTACTGAGAAAATGTATGGTTATTCCAGAGAATATTTAATTGGAAAAAGCCCTGAATTTCTATCAGCTCCGGGAAAAAATGATCTTGTTGAACTAAAAAAATATGTGCAGAGAGCTTATAGCGGGAAAGCTCAAGTTTTTGAATTTTGGGGAATAAAAAAAGATGGAACAATTTTTCCAAAGACTGTAAGTTTAACTTCCGGTGATTTTTTTGGCGAGAGGGCTGTCATTGCAGTTGCCAGAGATATTTCTGCTCAAAAACATATAGAAAAAACAATTAAAGAAAATAATAATATTTTAAGTTCAATTACCAATACAATGCAGAGTGCTCTTATAATGATTGGACGGGAAGGGAGAGTTACTTTTTGGAATCCTGCAGCAGAACGTATTCTAGGTTATTCCGCAGAAGAAGTTCTTGGAAAAAATGGCATTGAAAATTTGCTGGCACTGGAAAAAAACAGGGAAGGGTTTAAAAAAGCTTTGGAACAATTTCTTAAGACTGGTAAAGGAAAGCATTTGGGATCCAGCTATGAATCAGAAGTTATAAAAAAGGATGGTACTATAATTAATGTGGAGATTGGGCTTTCTTCTGTAAATGTTCACGGAATCTGGCATGCTGTGGAGGTAATAAGAGATATAAGTGAACGTGTAGCATCAGAAAAAAGAGTAGCAAATTTACTATTGGAAAAAGAAACTTTGTTAAAAGAAGTTCATCATAGAATAAAAAATAATATGAATACAATAAGGAGTCTTCTTTTACTACAGGCCGGAATTATAGAGAATTCTCCTTCTATAGAAGTTCTTGAAGATGCCGCAGGCAGGGTTCTGAGTATGATGGAATTGTATGATAAGCTCTATCAGTCTTCCGATTATAATTATTTGTCTTCTAAAGAATATATTGCTCCGCTTATTACTGAAATTATAAAAAATTTCCCTAATAGTAATTCTGTAATAGTAGAAAAAAATATTGAAAATTTTGACCTTAATATAAAGAAACTCCAACCTCTTGGAATTATTGTTAATGAGCTGCTTACCAATATAATGAAATATGCATTCCCCAATATTAACAATGGTAGGATTGAAGTGACTTTATCAATTTTCGGAACTAAAATTTGTTTAAAGATAGTGGAAAATGGTAAAGGCATTCCTGCAGAAATAGATTTTAAAAATTCTACAGGTTTTGGGATGCAGCTTGTAAGTATGCTGGCTGATCAACTGGATGGAACTATTCGTATTGAACGTGGGGACAGAACTGGAATTATTTTGGAATTTCCTGCCTGATAAGTAGATTTTTATGCTGTTAAAGAGCCTTGTAAACAACAATTAACGAAAATAATATTACAAGTACAGACAAACTTAGTTCAAGCCAGCTAGATTTTGCCTTTAATGACAGTTTGCTCCCCAGTCTTGCTCCTACTATGGATCCAAGTGCTACTGCAATAGCAGGAATTATAGAAATATCACCTCTGCCCAGATATACAATAAGTCCCGATCCTGCTGTAAATATTGTTACAAGCAGGGAGGTTGCAATTGCCTTATGAATATCCAGACCCAGTGCTTTAATGAACGGAGGGAATAAGGACCCCCCGCTTCCGCCCCTCATTCCTGTTATCAGGTTTAAAACCGCTGCACCTAACGAAACATTCCAAAAATTAGGTTTTAACCTGGAAGATATTGATGGTGCAAGTTTATAAAGGTAGATACCTGCAACGGTTAGAACCGAAATTGAGACAAATATAATTGCCAGGGTAAATTTGGAAAAATAACCTGCAAGAAATGCACCTCCTACGGAACCTGCAATTCCACCAATAATCAGATACAATGCGATTCCCTTTTGAATGTTTTTTCGATGGGTAAAAGCACCAACAGCAGATGAAAAGGGAATAACAAACAGATTTACACCAAAAGCTGAAATTAGGGGTAGCCCTGCAAGATTTAAAAGAGGAACCCGAAGGGATCCTCCTCCAATTCCAAGCATGCCGCTCATAAATCCTGAAAATAACCCTATGGCAAGATATAAAAGGTACTGAGCAATCTGGTTCATATTTCTACTCTTCCTTATTCAGTATAGGTTTTGTTTAGGTTTAAATTAACAAATTCTTCTATTTCTTTATTATAAAAAACAACAGGAGCCCTGTAGATTGGGGTTTTCATTCCAGTTTCTTCTTTTGGTATTAACATTTCGTGTTTATCTTCAAAATCTTTCCAGTCAATAAGCATTGGCATATCCATATTTTCTTTTTCACATTCTTCAATACTTGTGTAAAAAGAAATGTTGTCAATATTTGGAAGAAGGTCTGCTGCAACGCTTTTTGGAAGATATGTTTTTATTGATATTTCCTTTAGCTTTTCTTTTGGAATTGCTACTTTATCCTTGTATACAAGTGTATATCCCTCTTTTAACCTTTTCTTTTTAATATTATCGTTTAGTTCTCTTGTATACGCTTCTCTTCCGATAAGTGCAGCATCAATAGCGCCTGAGAGCAGCATATTCATAACTCCTGCGGCACCGGGAACTCTAACTAATTCTATATTTTCAATATTATTATTAAAGCCTTCTGCATAGGGTGTCATGGTAGGACAAAATCCCAGTTTTACTTTGTTTTCCATTTTTATTCCTTTCTCTTATTAATAGTACCTGAAATTGAACAGGATTTATTAACTGTATTGTATATTGTTCCAAACTTTTCTATATTTTTCTTTAGCAGTTCCGGTTTAAATCGAATATCATTGCTAAATACTGTAAGTTCATAATTTACTTTATCCATCGCGGGTGGAGACTCCAGGCGAACGGCATTTACTTTTATTGATGCTCTACTGTAAGTATAGTGAAGCAGCTTTGAAAATCTTTCCACATTTTTAAGAATGCAGGCTGCAAAAGATCCCAGAAATAATTCTGCAGGATTAGGTAGTTGTTCGGAAGTTTTTTCTCCTGTTCCAAAAACAATTACAGAGTCCTTTATATCCAAATCTCCATCACTGCCCGATGTTGACTCCGCCTTAATAGCATAATTCATAACTTTATGTTCCTTCTCTCACCTTACAAACCAAGCATCTTTTTTCGGTTTATAAGAACTGTAGTTTCTGCACATGCAGCCAGATCCAATACACAGGGAGCTGTCAGTTTGTATTCCACAAGAGTTCCTGTCTTTTGTGAGTCGATAAGCCCTGCTTCCCTTAATTGAGTCAGATGCTTGGAAGCAATAGATTTATTTATACCTATTCCTTCAGCCAGCTCACAGACACACCATGGACGTTCTTTGAGTTTCTCCAGTATATAAATTCGTACTGGATGAGCCAGAGCTTTGAACATATGAGCCCGTAATTCACATCGGGATAATTCTTCCTTATTCATAGTTACAATGTTGCAATAAGTGGAAACTTTGTCAAGAGTACTTGACATAAGTTTTCTTTGTTTCTATATTAGGAAACATAGAATATAATAAAAGGAGATATTACATGACAATACAAATTTTAGGAACGGGTTGTCCAAGCTGCAAACTTTTAAAGGCCAGCGCAGCGGATGCTATTAAAGATTTATCACTGGAAGCAGAGCTGGTAGAAGTTACGGATGTAGATACAATAATGAATATGGGGGTTATGAGGACACCTGCACTGGCAATTGATGGGGTAGTAAAATCTGTTGGAAGAGTTTTAACAAAAGACCAGGTTAAAACAATTCTTGTATAACTTTAGATTTGTTTAGTAAAGATAAGAACTTTAAAGATTAGGAAATAATAATAATGGAAGATCACTCACATCACGACCATGGGAATGGTGGGCATTCCCATGATGTTTCAAATTTATCAGGAAAAAAGATATTCTGGGTTACTCTACTTAATGCAAGTATTACAACTGCAGAAATAATTGGAGGTTTATTGTCTGGTAGTCTGGCTTTAATATCAGACAGTATTCATAATTTAAGTGATACTATTGCAATTGCTTTAAGCTATTTTGCCAATAGAATAGCCCGGAAACCCAATAATTCAAAAAAAACCTTTGGATATAAAAGAGCAGAGATTCTTGCTGCATTTATCAATTCTACAGTACTATTTGCTCTTTCTGTAATTTTAATAATTGAGGCATATAAAAGATTTAGAACCCCTGAACCCATAGATGGGACATTAATGATAATAGTTGCATCTATTGGTCTAATTGCAAATTTAGTCTCGGTATTGCTGCTGGAAAAAGATTCCCATGGGAGTCTTAATATTAAATCAAGTTATCTGCATCTTCTTGGGGACACTGTATCCTCTGTTGGTGTTGTAATTGGAGGGGTAGTAATAAAACTATGGGGAATAACATGGATAGACCCTTTGGTTACACTTTTAATCTCACTTTATATT
>JALTGJ010000483.1 GCA_027077185.1 Spirochaetales bacterium
GTTTCGGTATTAAATGATACAATTGCACGTATTGACACTATGGGAGTTCTGTATGACAAACTTTACAGAACAGAAAATAATTATAATGCGGTTTTAGTAAAGGAGTATATGTCTCAGCTTATAGATGAAATAGTGGAGATGTTTCCCCGGAATAAAAAGATTAGTATAGAAAAACAGATGGACAATTTTTCTTTGAATCCTAAAACAATATTCCCGCTTGGTATTATTGTAAATGAGCTGATAACTAATGCAATGAAATATGCTTTTACGAACAGGGATAATGGCATAATAAAAATATCAGTAAAAAAAGAAGCTAATTATGTACTACTTATATTTGAGGATGATGGCACTGGAATATCCGAACAGGAAAAGAAAGAAGGAAAAGGGTTTGGAATGACTTTAATTGATATGATGATAACTCAGATTGGAGGTAGTTACAAAATTGAAAATATCCAGGGGACAAAGTATATAATTGAGTTTGAAAATACTGTAAAAAATTCTTTGTAACAGTCTGTTAGTGACATTGTCCATTTTTTAGAAATTTTACTTCATTAAGTACTATTACAGCAAAGTCTCTATTGTCTCTTTTAATCGCTCAATAACAATAGGTTTTGAGATATACCCGTCAAATCCTGCTGATTTAAAACTTTCAGAATCTCCTTTCATTGCATACGCTGTAAGAGCCACAATTGGAATTCTTTTTTTGGATTCCTTCACTAACAGTTTCATTGTTTCGACACCATCCATCGCTGGAAGCTGAATGTCCATAAGAACCAGATTATAAGTATTTGTTCGGGCAGAATCAATTCCTTCCAGGCCAGACAATTCACTATGTGAATTATAACCAAGATGCTTCAATGCTGCTTCTATAACCTTCTGATGAATTAAATTATCCTCTATAATAAGTATACTGCCTTTTATCTCCGGTATTTTCTTTTGAGTGGACAGGTTCGGCTTTTTTTGTTCAACTTCTTTATTACTCTGAAAGATAATACCAGGAATGCGGATAATAAAACGGCTCCCCTCACCCATTCTACTTTCGGCCGTAAGTGTACCCCCATGAAGTTCAATAAGTTTTCTGGAAATTGCAAGGCCAAGACCTGTGCCCTGCTGCTTTGTCTCTCCAACCTGCACAAATGGATCAAACACTTTATTCAAGTCATTTATATTAATGCCTCTTCCTTCGTCCCATACTTCTATTAAGGCCTCACTATCCATAGCTGTAGCTTTTATTCCGATCTTTTTTCCTGAATCGGTAAATTTTATGGCATTTGAAAGCAGATTATAAAGTACCTGCTTTAATCGTACTTCATCGGCCTGAATCAGTTCATCTCCAAGGTCAATATCAATTTTTAATTGAATATCCTTATTTAATGCCAGAGAAGTAACTGCTTGAGGCAGTCTTGATAACATCTGCCCAAGGTGAAATGTTTTTTTTTCTATTCCAAATCTACCTGCTTCAATCTTGGAAAGATCCAGTATATCATTTACCATTTCCAGAAGATGATTACTGGCATGTCTAATATGACCCAAAAACTCAATCTGCGTGTTGTTTAGATCATCCTGCTCCAGTTCAAGAAGTTGACTGAATCCCAGTATTGCATTAAGGGGCGTCCGCAGCTCATGACTCATATTTGCGAGAAATGTACTTTTTGAGAGATTGGCGGTATCGGCAGCTTTTCTGGCTTCTTCGAGTTCTGTTTGAGTCTTTTTCAGCGAAGTAGTATCTGTCCGGATGCTTCCTATTGCTTCTATATTCCCATTTCCATCAAAAATAGGAAACTTTGTGTTTAAAAAATAATAATCTCCGTCCCCTCTTTTAAAATGCTGTTCTTCCTCCACAGGCAGGCCATCGGAGAATATTTTCTGGCTTATAACCTTTAATCCGGAAGCAATTCCTGAAGGAAAGGTTTCTTCAACTGATTTACCAATCCA
>JALTGJ010000484.1 GCA_027077185.1 Spirochaetales bacterium
GCTATAAAAAAAGATCTTTCCAGTATAGTAGATTGGACGGATATGATCTCAAACAGTACAATTGATTATGATACTGCAGTAACAAGACAGATTACATCTACAGATCAGGCTTTTAATATACCTGAAGCTGCAAACAGTATTTCGCTCTATTATTCCCGTTCAATTGCGATAACTGCAGATATTTTACTATCTGTAGATATTGTTTCCTGGTGGATAGATACTCATTTTTGGGGGAATAATTAAAAATATGAAAACTATCGTAAAACTAGTCCTATTTACCTTTTTACTTATTCCCCTTGGTTCCTGTAATCTATTTTTCTCATCTCCCCACGGAAGGGAAAACCCGGATGACGATGCTGCTCAGATAAGGGCATTTACTGCCGTCCCTTCCAGTGACAAATCTGTTGTAACAATGTGGAACTGGACAGAACCTCCCAGCTGGGCAAATGATGATAAAATTACAGAGATTAAAATTGAGCATAGTATTGCAGGATATCCGGAAAACTCCAGTATACTTTTTGGAGAGAACTTTACAGATAAAAATATATGGCAGCATGAATGGAAGGATCTGATTCCTGGAATAACCCATTATTTTTCCCTGTTTGCAAAGGGCACCAACAATAATGGAGACGATACATGGTATGCACCTATAAAGGCAAAAGCAAAACTTCCCGGGACAGTCGAAACCGGAGTCTTTTATGACCGAATCAATTCTGTGAACGTTGATGGTACTGGCATTGAGGACTCACTACCTGATGGCACACTTGAAGTTGGAGCTTTAAAGTGGGCAGTTTTATTTTTTGATATACCCAGTAATGCCTTAATAAGTCATGCTACTATAACGATTTCTCTCACTGGTGGATCAATAACAGATATAGTCTTTGTACCTCTGGATAATTATCTGACTGGTGATGGTAAGGATAAATGGAATGCTCTGTCAGACAACAGCGTTCTCAAGGAATCAGTTGAAGCTGTATTCTCGTCAAATTTAGGAACATTTGATATAACTACTGTTGTTCAGGCCTCTGTTATAGGACCTGAACATGCAATCCTTATCAAAACTATTTCTTCCAGTTTTAATATTGATAATAGTGCCTCTGCGCCTATAATTACAGCAGATATAATAAAATAATCAAGCTAATCTATAAATCCTCTAATCCTAATCCAGACACTTTGTTACCCTTGATCAATCCTTCTTTGTCTGCACCTCTTTTCCTCAAACTTTTCTAAGCAAATGTATCAACATTCTGAGCAGTATCTGTTTCTGTGTTTGCAATTTCTTCCGGATCAGGGGCATCCTCTGAAACTGGTTGTTGTACAGGGGGCTGGTAATCAGTAGGACGAACATCATTATTTACCGGATTTATATCAGACATATCATTCCTCCTCTTATAAATTTAAGTATTTATAGGGGGAAGGTCAAATATTTTATTAAAATAGTATAGGTTTTGATAGAAAAAGTGGAAAAAAAACTGTAATATTCAAATATATAAAGAAAATGTGTAAAATATAATTGTGGTCTATGGTGGCAGGTACTTTACCTGTATCTATGACATACGGAGAACAGAATGAAAGATCCAAGGGATAAAAAATTAGCTGAATTGCTTGTAAATTATTCATGTAAGGTTCAGCCCGGGGAGAACTGCCTGATCCATGCAACAGATACTCCTGTTGAATTTGTAGAGGAATTGGTAGCCGCTGTTTATGCTGCAAAGGGATTCCCTATAGTTCAGCTGGAAACAGAAAGAATAGAAAGAGCTCTACGTATTGGCGGGAGCAGTGAATACTATAAATTAAAGACTGATATTGAAAAATATCAAATGCAAAAGATGGATGCCTTTATTGGTGTCCGGGGTCCTGCAAATACAAAAGAGATGTCAGATTTACCGGAAGGCAGTAACAGTCTATATATGAAGGAATTCTATGAACCTGTCCATTTTAAAGTAAGAGTACCGGATACAAAATGGGTAGTACTCCGATATCCCACACAGTCTATGGCTATGCAGGCAAATATGTCTTCCTTAAATTTTGAGGATTATTTTTACAAGGTAACTACAGATGTGGATTATGACAAAATGTCCAAAGCAATGGACAGGGTTGTTGATTATATGTCAAAGGCAGACAGGGTTCATATAACAGGCCCTGAAACGGATTTGAAATTTTCAATTAAAAATATTGGAGCTGTAAAATGCAGCGGCGAAATGAATATTCCTGATGGGGAAGTGTACAGCTGTCCTGTAAAAGACAGCATAGAGGGATTTATAACTTACAATGCTTCATCAAGTTACCACGGCTTTACATTTACAGATGTTCATCTGGAGTTTAAAAAGGGAAAAATTGTAAAAGCCACTTCCAATAATAATGAACGTATAAATAAAATTTTTGACACAGATGAAGGTTCCAGATATGTTGGAGAGTTTGCCCTTGGATGTAACCCGGAAATTACCTTTCCTATGGATAACATTCTTTTTGATGAAAAAATTGCAGGGTCATTCCACTTCACACCAGGAGCTGCATATGATGATGCAGATAACGGGAACAGGAGTGCTGTTCACTGGGATCTGGTTTGTATACAGACTCCGGAATATGGAGGTGGTGAAATTTGGATAGACAATGAGCTTATTCGTAAAGATGGTGTTTTTATTCATCCGGATTTTAGATCCTTGAATCCGGAGAATTTAAAGGGATAATTTTTTTGAAAGATAAATTAAGGTTTAATAACAATGGAGTTGATTACAGATGTCTTAAAAATCAGATCACTCCACTTTTCTATATCCAGTTTCAGAATGCATAAATTACCTGTACCCATTCCAATGTGTTTTCCTGTTAATTTGGATATAAAACCTGAAATTGTTGGATTGTGAGCAACAATCATAATTGATTCCACATTTTCTTTTTGACTCATAAGAATATCCAGGTATTCAAAAATAGAAGTAGAGTAGAGTTGTTCTGTACCTGTTAATTTAATATTTGTTTTTTTGTTCTGTATTATTTCTGCACTTGATAATGCTCTTACAGCAGTCGAAGCAATTATAAAATCTGGAAGATTGCTGGTTTTTTCCAATTTATCTGCAATAATTGATATTTGTTTTTTACCGGTATTATCCAGGGGCCGGTTATAGTCTGTCATATTATCCATTCTGGATGCTGCATTACCATGTCTAAGCAAAAGTAGTTTCTTCATTTATTAAACCTCATTGTATCTAAAACAATCTATCAGATGATCATTTACAATACCAGATGCCTGGAGCTGAGCATAGATTATTGTAGAACCTGTAAACTTAAAGCCTCTTTTTTTTAAATCAATACTTATTTTATCTGAAAGTGATGTTTTTGCAGGAACCTCAGAAAGACTCTTCCATGAATTTTTAACTGTTTTTCCATTAGTAAATCCCCAGATATATTTATCAAAGGACCCGAATTCTTTTTGAATTTCCAGAAATAATTTTGCATTATTTACAGATGCTCTAACTTTAAGTTTATTTCGAATAATACCAGGGTCAGACAGAAGCTCCTGTATTTTCTCTTCAGAATATTTGGCCACTTTGGCAGGGTCAAAACCATCATAAACTTTTCTGTAATGCTCCCGTCTTTTTAATATTGTAAGCCAGCTTAATCCTGCCTGGGCTCCTTCAAGAATCAGGTATTCAAAATGTTTATTATCATCATGTACAGGTACTCCCCAATCAATATCATGGTACTGGATATATTGATCGTTTCCCCCGCACCAGCTGCATCTATACAAAATAATCCCCTGTTTAATTTAGTTTTCTTGCAATATATTATCGAAATATCAACGAAAATATCAAAAATATCATTATTTTTTATATTAATCCTCTTGATCAATCTATTCCCAGATCGTAAAATACTTCTTTTCGGTAATTTTAGAAGGAAATCTGTCAGGTTTGGTTTTTAACCAAACCAGCATGATTAAGATCTACAGATTTCTAATAACAATCATAATAAAGAGGAGACTTCAATGTCAAGAAAATTAGTTGTAATCGCCCTTGGTGGTAATGCCATTAAACAGGCTGGAGAACGCGGAACCACAGAAGAGCAAATGAAAAATGTAGATACTGCTGCAGAGCAGATTGCCAAAATTTCAATGGCAGGGTACAAAATTGTTATTACTCATGGAAACGGACCCCAGGCCGGATCACTGTTAATTCAGCAGGAAGAAGGAAGCTCCCTTGTACCGGCTCAGACACTTACAGCAGTTGGTGCCATGACACAGGGACAGATTGGCTGGATGTTTCAGAATAGACTGGCATATCATCTTCAGAAGCTGGGAAAAGACGCTCCTGTATGCAGTGTGGTGACCCAGGTTGAGGTTTCAAGTGAAGATCCCGATTTTCAGGATCCCTCTAAACCAGTTGGTCCATTTTATACCGAAGCAGATGCAAAGAAGCATGCATCGGAAAAGGGGTGGATTGTAAAGGAAGTGAAACCCGGAGTTGAAAAGAGCTGGAGAAGGGTTGTTCCTTCACCGGAACCAATTAGTATTGTAGAAGAGAGAGCAATAAATTCTCTTCTTACTGAAAGGGTTATTGTTATTGCTTCCGGTGGAGGTGGTATTCCTGTTGAGAAGGCTGCTGATGGAAGCTGGGCAGGGGTAGATGCTGTTATCGATAAAGACAGAGCCGGTTTTAAACTTTCCCAGGCTGTAAAAGCAGATAAGTTTATGATTTTAACGGATGTTGAAAATGTTTATATAAATTTTAACAAACCGGATCAGAAGGCTCTTCAGGATATAAGCCTTGATGAAGCACAGAGCTATCTGGATGAAGGTCAGTTTTTTAAAGGATCCATGGGGCCGAAAGTAGAAGCCTGTATGCGTTTTGTAAAATGGAGTGGTAATGAAGCAATTATTACCTCTCTGGATAAAGCTCTTGATGCACTGGAAGGCAAGACAGGTACTCGTATAAATAAATAAAATATTGTAAGCTTACCGATGAGACCCTGCCTTTCGGGGCAGGGCCTTATAAATTTTAAAGAGGTAAATTTAAAAGAGGTAGAAAATGAACAGCATTGCAAAGGAATTAAATTCAATTTTGGAGAATACTGTTGTATTCGATTTATTGTCTGATTTCGGGAAAAGATTTTATTTTCCAAAGGGAATAGTAGCCCAGTCAGGTGAGGCCAAGAAAAAAGCTCATAAATTTAATGCTACAGTAGGAATGGCCACTGCAGGCGGTGTTCCAATGTACCTTGAAAGCGTTAAGAAGCAGGTTCCTGGTCTTTCTCCGGGAGAAATGTTTCCTTATGCTCCAACTCCAGGAGTTCCTGAACTTAGAAAAGCATGGCGGAGCGAAATGGATAAAAAAAATCCATCTCTCTCAGGTAAAAAAACTTCACTTCCTCTTGTTACTTCCGGCCTTACCCATGGTATTTCCACTATTTCAGATATGTTTCTTAATAAAGGTGATTCTATCGTTGTTCCTGACATGTTTTGGGGCAATTACAGGCTTATTTTTGAAGGACGAAATGAAGCTGAAATTAAACCTTTCACTTTTTTTAACAATGAGGGTCGAATTAATATCGAATCGTTAAAAAGCACAATTGAGAGTATTTCCGGAAATAAATTTGCGTTTATTTTAAATTTCCCAAACAATCCTACAGGATATTCCCCTTCTGCCTACGAAGCTGAAGCTATTATTGCATTACTGAAAGACTTTGCAGATAAGGGTAAAAAGATACTTATAATTACAGATGATGCTTACTTTGGTCTTTTTTATGAAGAGGAAACCTTAAAGGAATCTTTATTTGGAAGACTGGCAGATCTTCATAACAATATTCTTGCAGTCAAAATTGATGGAGCTACAAAGGAAAATTTTGCCTGGGGATTCAGACTTGGTTTTCTTACATTTGCATCAAAGGGTCTTGGAGAGGACCATCTGGATGCTCTTACAAAAAAAACTATGGGTGCTATAAGGGCTTCAATTTCCAATTCCAGTAAAATGGCACAGACTCTTGTTCTAAAGTCTCTTCCTTCGGATAATTACTGG
>JALTGJ010000485.1 GCA_027077185.1 Spirochaetales bacterium
GGTATAATTTCAGGAATTATTGCATCAGGGAAGTTTTTAATTGTAGTTTTAATTGGTTTATTATTTTCCGCCACCACTCTCCCTGAACATTTACATACTGCTGTATATCAAATTTTAAAACCAATACCATTAGTTAATGAGAGTTCAATTGCTTCGAAACTAAGTTTAACAATAATGTTTATTCCCATATTAATGGACATGATGAACGAAGTTGTTGAGGCAAGACGATCACGCTATATTGAAGGCAGCAGAAACCCTGTGAGAAATATAATGTCCTTAATAATTCCAATTATATCTGGAATTATTATAAAGGCAGAGGAGACAACACTGGCTTTGGAAACAAGACTTTTTACAGGTGAAATAAACACTGAAAAAAGTATCCTTACCAAAAATGATTTTTTAACTCTGCTTCCAGGAACTATTCCCTTCTTTATTGCCCTGCTTCTCCAGGTTGTATATTAAAATATTTGAATTGCGACTGGAATTAAAACTATTTTTTTTATCTTCCGGTAAATCCTGAAGTTTGCCCTTTTGAAAACCAATATTCTCAAACCAATCACTGGTTTTTGTAGTTAACAGAAAGATTTTATCCATTCCAAGCTTTAAAGCTCTGTTTATTAAAAATCTAATTAATCTTCTTCCAATCCCCAGTTCTACATAATTTTGATCAACTGCAACTGCCGCAATTTCACCAAGTGTTCCAGAATATTCAATAAGTGCAGCACAGCCATGAATCATATTGTCAGTTTCATAAATTATAAAATTATCTATTTGCTCCTGTAATATCTGCTTATCCCTTATAATTAATGTGCCGTCCTGTACAAATGGTGCCATTATCCTCAACACTCCGGATATATCTCTTGTCTCCATTTTTCTTATTTTTTCAAACTCATTACTATGAATCATTGTACCAACACCAAGATTAGAAAATATTTCTTTTAGAAGAACTCCCTTTGTTAATCCATTTAAAATATGCACCCGGTGAACACCGCCCCTAACGGCATCCCTGGCTCTTTTTACTTTTTCCAGACTTTCAATTTTATCAACATTTTTTTCAATAAAAAGCTCTACTGCTTCCATATTCATTCTGGAAATTCTACCTTTATCAGAAACCCCAAAATTATCCGGAACCTTATAATTATTTGCTTTCAAAATTGGATCCGTACCAATAAAAAATAATTTTTCTGCATTTATAATCCTGCTAATTGAAACAGCAAGCTCATCGGAAGAAATATTATAGGGCTTACCGCTGGAATTCCAGCCAATACATGGGAAAATAGGAATAAATGAATTTTCCATTACTTTTAAAAGAGGTTCTTTCTGTATTTTCTCTATTAGCCCGGAGTTCATAAAATCAACCCCGTCAATAATTCCAAGACTTTTAGCTCTGACCCAATTTCCAACTACTGCATTTATATTATTTCCTGCAAGACCAGTCATTATTTTATTCGAAACATCAAAAGCAGCCATTTTAACAAAGGAAATCATTTCCTTATTTGTAATACGTGTCCCATTATGAAAATTACTTTTAATGTTGTACTGAGTAAAAATTTCATCAATCCTGTTCCTGGCTCCAGGGACAATAATAATTCTTATTCCCGACTGGTGAAGAATGGAGAGGTCTTTCAGCAATATTGGAAAATATTCGTAATCAATTATGTCATTATCAATTTTGATAACAAATGCTTTTCCCCTGAACCTGCTAATATAGGCAAAAACTTCCCGTATAACCTCAATATCTCTTTCAGGATTGTAATTTTTATTCACAAGCTATTCCTTCAAAACAATCTGATCAATATCTATTTCAAACCCAAGAGAACCATTCTCTACAGCTTTTTTCAAGTCACTGGCTTTAAAAGGAAAAACAAAGCTTATCCAGACCTGATCTGTTTTCAAAGGAGTATCCTTAAGGGTCCCCATATCAGATTTAATTTCTGAATAAGGTAACTTTACTCTACTCCAGCTTGAGTTAAAATTTAAAGTTGAATTATAACTTTGATCGGTTCCGTTACCGGAGATATCAAACCAGCAATTTTCAAAAGTATCTGATTTAATAAGCATAGAATAGGTTCCAAATTCAGTCCAATCAATACCCGTGGACATTCGGTATACAGCATACATTTCCTGATCTTCCGCCAAATAGTTTAAAATTTTATCATTTATCTCTAATTCACCATACAGCCTGAGATATCTGCCCGATGGTCCATCATCTTCAATTGTACTTTCAAGATACTGCCAGTCAATACCTGCATTTCTTTTAAGTATACCATCATCGGAATTAGTATAATCAACATATAAATCGGATCCTCCAATGGTAAAAAGCCCTGGAGATCGAAGAACTTCATCTTCAAAAGCTGCGACTGTTCCTGGGTTATCGGGTTCCTTAAACTTGAAAAAACCAAGATTATCAACGCCAAGCCTGCCCTGTAAGTGTGTAGAATCGCGAAAATTAAAATTTGCATAATTATCCTTAAAGGGAATACCAAAGCCTATAGAGACGGGCCTGCTTAAATCCAGATCCCCAATATTGGTAATATCCTTAAACGAACTAAAAGGAATAAGTAAATTAGTCCACTCATCAGAATTCAAAGTCATATTAACAATAAATGTTTTTTGTTCATCTCCTTCAGGCTGCTGGACTATCAGTGTAATATTTGTAAAGTTTTCAGGATATACTGTTACAGCAATACCCTGCTGATTCAGTGGACTCCAGTCGTTTTTATAATTTAAATAATATGTAAGATCACTGTCATTCCATCCCTCTTCCATATTAAAATCGGGAAAATTTGCTTCAAAATCTAAAAAACCGTACCCTTCATCATCAGTTCCTGTCTTTGCAGAAACATTTAATATTTTATCTCCCCAGTATTCCTCATAATGTACTGGATTTACATTGACAACCGGTCCTTCAAAATTTTCATAAACAGTAGTTACGGTAGAGGTTCCGGAGGTTTGAACTGCCCCTTCCTGAACTGAAACAATCTCACTTGAACTGTCAGATTTGAAACCTGTCTCGAGAATATAATCAAGAAAAAAACCACCTAAAACAGCACCTGTTTCAACATCAAGAAGCTGGATATTCATTTTATTATAATCCTCCAAAGGATTAATAAAACCAATCAAAATAACATCTGCTCCAAGAAGTTCTCCAATATTAACCTGTGTTTCTTCCGAAACTAAATCTGAAACCATAAAAGAATACTCTGACATTACTCTATCCAGACCCTGTCTGCTGACAATAGTAATTCCGTCTCCGGCAAGATTTGCAATTTCAGTTGTCAGACCTGTTATTAGATAATCACTTATATTACTTTCATGTCCGTCAACTGTAAAATAATATACAGCAAGAGTCATGTTACTATCTGCAGGTATTAAATTTACAGCCTGGGAAGCTATTTCGGATACAAGAGGATCAATTCCATATATTATATTATCCGAATTAAAATTATTTGTAGCACAAGCTCCAAAAATTAAAACAATCAGTATTAGCATATATATTTTATATTTCTTCATAAATATGATTATATATCCTATCTACCTTAAATTTCCAGCTATTTTTAATGTAAATAGTAATCTTATCGGTTATTGACCGACAAAACGTTCAAAAGGTATTGACTCAATTTCAATGTAGAAATAGTCTTGTACTACGATGAAGAAAAGCAAGCAGGATTATTCAAATATTGATAACAAACAGCGGATAATTGATACTGCAACAAAATTATTTATCAAACAAGGAGCCCATAATACAAGTCTTGCAGACATTGCAAAGGAACTAGGTATAAGCAAAGGAACTTTATACTACTATTATTCTTCAAAATCAGATTTAATTTTTGATGTAACAGATATTTACATGAAAAAATTAAGTGCAAAACTGCTTAAGTGGATAAACGGCCATGACAACCGAAAGCAGCCTGCAGAAATAATTTCAGTTGTGTTTAAAACAATGTTCAAAACTACTTCCAGAGGGAAACTCCATATTTACCTTATTTACGAAGCAATTACGCATAATGAAGTTCTAAAAAAGAGAATAAAAAAAGCATATACGAAATGGCAGGAAATGCTGGAAGAGGGCCTTGGAAATATTTTACCCAATAAAAAAGATCCTGCCATAATTGCAGAAATAATATTAACAATGATAACAGGGGGAGTAGTTCATTCTGCACTGGGAATAAAAATGAGCCCCATGAATGAAGTACTGCCCCCTATTGTAGAATAGTTAGCACAACAATTCCGGTTCTATACTTCTGCTGCTCCAGCAAGAAGTTCTTTTTCAATAACTTCAACAAATGAAGCTTTTGGAAGTGCACCTGCTGCCATCTGAGGTTTTCCATCTACAGGTATAAAAAGAAGGGAAGGAATACTCTGTACTCCAAATGCACCGGCAAGTTCCTGTTCTGCCTCAGTGTCAATTTTAAAGAAATTAACTTTACCTTCATACTCTGTGGACAGTTCCTCAATAATTGGAGCAACCATTTTACAAGGTTGACACCAGTCAGCATAAAAATCTATAACTGCTGGAAGAGTACCCTCATATTTCCATTCTTTATTATTTTCATAATCAAAAATCTCTTTTAAAAACTTATCTTTAGTAAGATGTGTAGCCATTTTTTCCTCCTGGGCTTTTTTGAAATCGCTTTAGGATGGATATACCCTGAAGACGACTCATTTACTGACAGTGACTATGTCACTACCAGTATTAATTTTTGTATATAGAATATACTATATATATTATTTTTAATCAAGTTATACAACTTAATTTTTCTAATTTATAAACCGCTCTATTTTTGCATTTGGTTTTAGAGTTGCAATATAGGTTTTTACTAATTCAGCCATCTTTAACTGTGTAAGATGATCTACAATTTTTGCCCGGGCATCCTCAAGCGGGATAGTACTTGCAGGAGTTTTTGCTGTAAGTTTAATAAGATGATATCCAAACTGAGTTTCAACAACGTTACTAACGTCCCCGACATTCATGGAAAAAACTGCATCCTCAAAAGGCTTTACCATCTGACCTCGTCCAAAAGCTCCCAGATCACCGCCATTAGTATTACTGGGACCTTCAGAAAGCTCCCTTGCAAGATCAGAAAACTCTTCACCATTATTTAACCGAACCTGAATTGCCTTAATTCTCTCCATTGCATCTTTCTTAACAGAATCTTCTGCATCAGGATCTACTTTAATTAAAATATGACTGGCACGAACCTGTTCAGGCTGTGTAAAGTACTGACTGTTATCCTGATAAAATTTAAGAACATCCGCATCATCAATTTTTATCGTTTTCTGATATTTATTGTTTATATAGTTTTCTACAAGTAAAGACTTTCCAATATCAGTTTTTATTTCTTCTTCAGTTATATTCTGAGCTGCAAGAGCTTTCTGATAGGTAGCATCATCAGGAAACTGACTTTTTACAGCTTCAAACTGGGTATTTACAGCTTCATCACTTACTGTTAACCCGGTTGACTTAGCATCCTGATACAGCAGTTCCTGGTCTATAAGATTTTCCAGAACTTTATTTTTTAATTCAACCTTCTGTGCATCCTGAAGTGTAACTCCCTGACTTGCATACTGCCCTAAAATTGCCTGAACCTGACCATTGTAAACTTTAGTCAGTATCGTAACTCCATTTACTATTGCAACAGCATCAGTAGGAACACCCACAATAGGCTCCCTGTCAGTATTGTCAGCTGTACTTGCATTTGAAGGTGCCGGATCTGTAGTGTTTTTAGGGTCTTCCTTTTTTCCTCCGGCATAAAGGGACAAAGGTAAAATGAGAAGGATAATTATGAATAACACTGTCCCTCTATTAATTTTGCTTTTAAACATCGTTTGCTCCATAGTTTAGAGACAGGCAGATAGCTCCACCTTCCCATAAATTTAGTAATGAAAAGAAATATAATGCTAAATGAATTCTAAATCCAGTAAAATCTATAGTTTTCGTGAATAAAATCCTATAATTAGCCTATTTGGGTCTACA
>JALTGJ010000486.1 GCA_027077185.1 Spirochaetales bacterium
AGAATTGCAAAATACAACCAGCTTATGCGTATTGAAGATTACCTGGAAGGTACTGCAGCATACCCCGGTATAAAAGCATTTTATAATTTAAAAAAATAACAACAGTCCTATTGGTATAAACATGTAGGGACAGTCCCCAGGATCGATTTATCGACCCTGGGTGGCTGTCCATACGTATAAATAATCAATAATCAATTTTAAAACCATCATACAAACCCTGATAAGGTACATTCTCTATATCCAGAGATACAACATGGGATAAAGCGGGTCCTTTCCGGCACCAGTTAATAAGCATATCTACAGATTCAGTATTCCCTTCACAGTAAATCAGGACAGTTCCATTCCATTCATTCCTAACCCAACCACAGACACCTGCCCTAACAGCTGCCTGAACAGCAGAATACCTAAAACCAACACCCTGAACCCGGCCATGAACTCTGATTTTAACTGCTTTTGTCTTCATAACTTTTTTTATACATTCCTCATAAATACAGAGTACGGGTCGTCACCCAGGATTTGCTTTGCAAACCCTGGGTGGCTGAGGTTGCATAGCCGAGCAGGTTGGGCCGCATAGTCGAGCAGCAACAAAGTTGCGACCAGACAAGCTTGCTTCCGGCCAGGTGACCCCTACAAATGACAATACCGGCATTTTATTGATTCAGATACTCTTCTATGCGCTCGGAAATAACTAAATAATCAAAAGGTTTGTATATAACCTCAAATGGAATTGAAAATTCAGGCTTAAGGAAACCACTTGTTATAATAATCTTTTTATCACTGCAATATCGATCCAGAAACTTAATCCAGTAATCGCCCCCGAGAATCTGCATTCTGTAATCAGTAATTATCATTACAATATTGTGATCAAGAAGCTGTTTTATTGCACTGACACCATCAGAAGCTACCAGAACATTGTACCCCTGTTTTTCAAGAAAGTCCCTTAAAGTTAAACGAATTGAGTCCTCATCCTCTACAAGAAGAATAGATCTGTCATCTTTTTCAGCCACTACAAAACCCTTTCATCCATAAGATTTTTCATAGCCAGAATAAGTTTATCAAAGTCCAGTGGTTTTGTAAAAAAAGCGTCTGCACCTTCAGAAAGAATTTTTTCTTCCTCAAATGTGTCATCCAGGCCGCTTACAGAGATTATAATAGGACTGCTTAATTCTTTATCCTCTTTAATTTTAGTACACAGATGATGGCCGTCGACACCGGGGAGATCAATATCTAAAATAATTACATCAGGCTTTTCAGAAACAAGAAGCTTTCCGGCTTCAAAACCATCAAAAGCCTGTATAATGTCAAAATCCTTAAGCTTCCTTGTAAAAAACAGCTTAATCATTTCGTTAAGATCTTTATCATCATCAATTATCATTACTTTTTTCTTTTTATTTGAATCAGAAACAATACTGGAAAGGTCTGCAGGAACTCTCATTCCCCGACTCTCAAGGAAGCCAACAAGATCCTCTGAATATATTCGATACTGCCCTCCAGGGGTAGTAAATGCTTTAAGATGATTATTTTTTATCCAATTGATAGCAGTCTGATTTACGACCCCGCATATATTTGCAACTTCCAATGCTGAAAAAATTCTTACTTTTTTAACCCGCTTAGTCATAAATAATACCCCTTCTAACTGATTATAACAAAAATATCCATTATGTCAATGTTAATTTATTATTTATCGTAATGGTTCTCAATAAATTTTATTATGGCAGATGTACTAAACCCCCTGGACCTAAGCCTTCTAAATAAAATTTCTTTTGTCATATTGGATTTTCTCATAATTTTTACAGCAGCAGTTTCAAGAACTTCCCCAAAATCAACATTTCCAATATTCAAATTAAGAAGATTTACAGCTTCACCTGAAGGTATACCTGCTTTAATAAGACCGGAAAGGAGCAGGTTGTAACCTTCAGGATGTTTCCTTAAACGGGAACGTATCCATACCTCAGCATATCGTACATTGCTTAAAGACCCCTCTTTCTGTAGGTCGTAAAGAACATTTTCAATTATTTCAGCAGAAAACTCTTTTACAATAAGTTTTTGCTTTAGCTGATAAACAGTATGTTCACGTACAGCTAGTAATTCCAGAGACTTTTTTTTAGCTAATATAAAACCAGCTTCATTTTTTAAACTTTGAATCTGGTTTTCTTCCAGAACCATTCCAGGCTCAAGCTGATTTTTAACAACAATTCCTTTAGTAACAAAAAAAGAGGAGCCGTTGGACAGTAAAAGCTCTGCTTTACCACTCCTTGCTCCTCTTCTAATAATTTTAAGAATAAAAAGTTTAACGTTTTGAGAACTGGAATTTTCTCCTTGCCCCTCGTTGCCCAAATTTCTTTCTTTCAACCATTCTGGAGTCCCTTGTCAGGAAGCCATTAGCCCTTAATGATGCTTTATTAGTATCATCATATTCTACCAGAGCTCTGGCAATACCATGCCTGCATGCACCTGCCTGACCTGAAGGACCACCGCCCTTTACATTTATTAGAAGATCATACTTACCTTCAGTGGCCGTAACGCCAAGAGGTTGTTTTACAACATATACAAAACTTGGATTTGCAAAATAATCCTCAACAGTTTTACCATTTACACTTATTTTACCATTCCCTTCACGAAGGAAAACCCGTGCGATAGCAGTTTTTCTTCTTCCTGTTCCTAATGCAAGATTTTTAACCACGTTATATTCTCCTGATCCTAGATTTCGAGTGCTTCCGGCTGCTGGGCTGCATGTGGATGTTCTGAGCCTGCATATACCTTAAGATTTGTAAATAAAGTCCTACCCAGACGTCCATGGGGAAGCATTCCCTTAACTGCATGTTCCAGAGGATAAGTAGGTTTTCTTCCCAGCATATCGACAAATCTTTCTGCAGTAAGCCCTCCGGGATAACCTGAATGCCTGTAATAAATCTTTCTGGTTTCTTTATTCCCGCTTACTTCAACCTTAGCTGCATTAATAATAATAACATAATCCCCAACTTCCTGGTGGGGTGTAAATTCTGGTTTATGCTTACCACGAAGAAGATTTGCAGCCTTTACCGCAACACGACCCAGCTTTTTGCCGGAAGCATCGATAATAAACCACTTTCTTACAACGTCTTTTGGATTAACAAAAATCGTTTCCATTGCTTTTTCTGCCTTTATAATTAAATTCGAACTGATAATGTAACCACTAATAAAAGTGATGTGCAGTTTTTCATATTTGAGGGATAATGTCAATAAAGCAAATCTCATTTTACCAGCAGTAATAAAATAAAATACAAAGAATTTTAAAAAATGGGATTATTATTCATTTTTGAATCTTACCAGCAGCACAATAAAAGCTGCGCTTATAAAAATAAGTGGAATAATGCTTAACAATGTACCAATATCCAGAATATTTTTTATTATGTAGATGTCTCCTCCAAGAATCCCAAACATTCTGAACGTAGAATACATAATTTGACCATACTGAACAATTACAGAAACTATAATCAGCATCCATGCAATATCCCTGGTATGCGACCAGTACAAAATTGCCAAAAATGTAGCCACAGCGCCAAAAGAAATTTGGGACAGAATTATTACTATATCACTAGCTGCCATATTCACTCCTTATCATTTCCATAAACCCCCGTATCTGTCCTTTTTCATAGTTAAACGGTATTATTCCGGGAATAGCAGGATCCGGTGGCAACAATACCATTTTTTCCAGAGCCTTATTAAATAACGATAAATACTCTGATTCCGATAGTCTAAAACGAAGATACGGACCAATACGAGTCCATACAGATGATTCAAACCCAGCCCAGTCACTGGAATTATAACTCCCCATAACCCTTAGTAAAGCTGCACTGGATTTAATGAGCATATTAGAAATCATTGGCGAAAGAAAATCTGAGGGACCAAGTTTCCCGGAAGTATTACCGGCAACAACAACAGGTCCGAAATTTCCCGGAAAAGGAAGAACAGGTATAAAATATTTAAATTTCTGCCAATTCAAATCAATACCCAGAAAAGGTCTCCAATAAGCAAAACCTTCTGATTTAACAGGAAAATCAATAAAATCACTTTGTTCTATTATTTTATTTTCACTTTTGGATATTGCAGATAAAGCCCGTTCAATATTACTGAAAATACGGAATTCAGAGACAAAGGGGAAAAGAAGTTTCAGTTGTTTTTCAATTCTATTTGAATAGACTGAAGGATAAGCTGCAGTTAGTCCCTTTGCAACGGTAGATTTTATAACACCTGTCATGCCATCCAGTCTATGTCCTAAAACAGCTCTTCCTCCGTCCTGATAAAAATCAAGATACCTTTTCCCTTTAATATCATATAAAAGGTAGCCTCTGGTTCTCTTTATAAGCGGTAAAATTCTTTTTTCCAACATACCCTTCTACTTTAAAAATCATTATCACCGGCAATTTTAACAAGACCGGCATACTTCGGAATAAACTGTGCAGTTCTTCCAGACTCAAATTTTACTATAACAATAACTTCATTTCCATTATACCATTCTTTTATTACCTGACCCGCCCCATAATCATCATGATAAATAAATGTACCCGGTGGAAAATCATTTTTTTTGTAAACTTCTAAATTTGATACCTCTGACCCAACTATAAATTCATTGGGAATATCATTTAAAAACCTGGAGGGTGTTTGAAAATTCAATTTACCCCATATTCTCCGCTGACGACAAGCTGTAAAATATATTTCCTTTTTAGCCCTTGTTATACTTACATAAAAGATACGCCGTTCTTCTTCCAGATCATCATCACTTTCATCAGGTCTTGAAGGAAACAAGCCCTCTTCCATACCTGCAATTATGACCCTGTCAAATTCCAAACCCTTTGTATTATGCATGGTTATTAGAGTTACACCTTTTTGAGAAGCAGGATCAATACCGGCAAGTCTGGACCGGTCAAGCTCCATGTCTTCAAGAAAAGCCAATAGACCATCTTTACCTTTTGGATATTGAGATGCTGCGTTTACCATTTCTTCAAGATTTTTTACCTTCTGGGTTAACGCTACTTCATCCTGAGCTCTGTGATATTCAAGAATACCGGAATCATGTATTGCTGTATTTGTAAATTCTCCAAGATCAATTTCTTCTGATATATTATCAAGTTTGTTAAAAAGAACCACAAATTTTCCTAAACCTTCTGCAGCTCTTAAGGGCAGCTGATCAAGTACTCTTGTACAGCCTTCAATTAGACTGCAGGAATCATTTATACTTCTGTCAATAATTTTACTTAAAGAAACTTTCCCAATTCCTTTTGAGGGCTTATTAATAATACGTCTAAAGGCAATTTCGTCAAATGGATTTAAAAACAGTGAGAACAGGGCAGTTACATCTTTAATTTCCTCTCTATCATAAAATTTCAACGAACCTACAATTTTATAAGGTATTTTATGATTAAGAAAGTATGATTCAAAACTTAAGGACTGGGCATTTGTCCTGTACAGTATTGCTGTCCCGTCAAGATTACCATCTTTTAAAAGAGAAGCGCAATACCGAGCCTCTTTTTCCTGGTTCTCTACAATTTTCACAACACCCTTTGGTCCGGCATCTTTATCTGTCCACAATTTTTTTCCAATTCGACTTCTATTCGAACTAACAACTTTAGAAGCAATTTCCAAAATATTTCCTGTAGAGCGATAATTTTGTTCCAGTTTAATTATTTCCGCTCCTGGAAAACTTTTTGGAAAGGTAAGTATATTTTTTACTTCTGCTCCCCTAAAGCTGTAAATAGACTGATCATCATCACCTACAACACAAATGTAGTTTTTACCATTAAAAAGAAGTTTTAACAGTTCAAACTGGGCAATGTTGGAATCCTGATATTCATCAACAAGGATAACCTGGAATCTGTTCTGTATTCGATCTCTTACCTGCTCATTATCCCGGAGCAACTCAACAGAACGTAAAATAAGGTCGCCAAAATCGACACTGCCTACTTCCCTTAGTTTTTTTTCATAAGCTGTATAAAT
>JALTGJ010000487.1 GCA_027077185.1 Spirochaetales bacterium
ATCCAATACTCGAGTATTCAACATTCCGGCCTTCGCCATCTACAGGCCCTATTTTTAAAAGAGAACCTGAATATGTAAGAATTAATCCGCCTCTGGGTTCTTCTACAGAAAAGCTTTCAGATTCTTCCAGATTATTTTCATTTATCTGGGACGAAAAGCTTTCTTCTTTTTCCAGCCATCCTTTGGCAAGAACCTCAAGAGCATCTTCACCCTCGGGCAGGTTAACTGAACCAACAAGTTGTTTTAAATGGTTTTGAACCTCTTCTGAAACCTGTGCAAAATATTCATTCATTATATGGCCTCCGTAAGTAATTTATATAACAAATAGGAATATAAAACACTTTTCCATAAAAAACCATTTTTTTCGTAAAAAAATGAAAAAAAGTTGTTAAGTACTTAATTTTATTGTATTATTGTAAGTATAGAACATGTAATAACAGGAGTAACAAATGATATTTAATGATCTTCCGGAAAAAATTCAATTACATATGCTGTCACTAATAAAATCTTCCAAACTACCGAATAATGAAGATTTTAAGAATATACTTGCAGATACATGGAATAGAAAATGCCGGCTTTTTGAACAGCAGGTAAAAGTATTGGAGATGGAGATAATTAGTTTTATGACCGCAGACGATCCAAGAGGCCTAATTGTTCTTACATACTCCGGATCCATAGTTAGTATAAATCCAAAAGAAGATACAAGGGAAGTTGAATACGCAAGTATTCATTTAAGGAGTGATGTACCAAAAACCGTCTCTATTTTGGCAACAAATATAAAAGCTAATATTGAATTGGGAGAATCTGTAGAATTTTCCTCCGGACAACTTAAAAAAACCTCTGCCGCATATATGATTGCTGTATGTAAAAAAAATGTTTCCATAGAAAAACAGAAGGAACGTATAAGAGAAGGCACAATATATCTAACAAATGGTTTTATGAAAATTAATAGAAGCATTCATTTGGATAAAACAAATATACCTGATCAGTTTACCGGTAAATCTATGTCCAGATATATTGCGAAAAAACATAATATTACAGGGACACTTGCGAAGAAGATTATAGATGACTATTTACTTTTAGTTGAGACAGGAATGATGCTTGGAGAGAATATTCCCCTGGGTAGAATTGGACGTCTGTCTTTAAAAAGAAAAGATGCCCAGAAAGCCCGTATTATAAGGCACCCGGAAACAGGGGAGGAGCTAACAGTAAAAGCAAAACCCCCAATTTCTGTCCCTAAAATTTCTTTCAGCAAATATATTAAGGAAAAGGCCGCAGGTATTAATGAGGACGATACAATGGTTTAATACTGTTATTGGCCGACATTCCAGATCCTTTCCATGTATTGAAGTGATCGAATCAACTACCCCAGGAACTGAAAAACAGACATCATAGTTGCCATTACGACAAAGCCGATAGTAATGAAACTGAACATCATAGCAAAACGTTTATCGAAGTGGCGTTCCAGAGTTTCAAATCGAATATTTGAAGCCTCAAACCGTTCATCCATCTGTTTGAAACCTTCCCTGACTTCAGTAATCATTTGCTTAAACCTACCATCAATTTTTATTAGTTCTTGCTGAAATTCGGTATGTTCCATTCTGTTATCCTCTTTGTGTACTAAATTATCAGTTAAAAGGGATATATAACGGTGTAGAGATTTCCTATTTTTGACCTCTACTGCCTCTTCCAACTCTTCTTCCAGTATCTGTGCTAAATCTGCCACTTTCATGCTCCTTAAAGTATAGTACGAGAAGATGCATATGTAAATATGATTTCTCCTCTGTAATAGTATATATGGGGTAACCCCCCATTTTACTTCAGGAATATTCAACGTTTATCGAAGAATTCCTATGAAAATCAGACAAAAATTTCTACCATAGTTATGTAGGCTTGTGCGATGCACTTTGAATTGGCTTGTT
>JALTGJ010000488.1 GCA_027077185.1 Spirochaetales bacterium
GGTAGATCTAATAGTATCTGCGCTTTTATTCCGGACTGATAATGCTGATGCTATTATACCTTCTTTTCCAAATTCTACATTTTTATTATTCATTGCTTCAGTCAATCCATCTGTATAAAGAATTAATACATCATCTTTTTTTAATGAGAAAGTAAAGGTATCCAGGTATTGATTCACATTACTTTCCAGTCCCGCATACATACCGTAGTTAATCGACGATATTTCCCTTACTTTTCCATTAGGACTTATTATTATAAGTGATTCATGCTGACCGGTAAACATAAAATTACCATTTCCCAGATATTTAAGTATCATAAGAGTCATTATCCTATGATCTGAGGTTTTATGCCGGAAGTCATAAAGCAGCTTGTTAATAATCTCAAATATTTTTTTAATATCGTTTTGTTCAATCTGGCTTAATGCACGTATTGCAGTATGAACCATCATCATAATAAGTCCTGAATGAAGACCATGATCAGTTACATCCCCTATAGTTATAATACCTGTTTCAGTAAAGGATATTGTATCGTAGTAGTCACCTCCAACTTCATCAGCAGGAATCATAAGGCATGAAATGTCAAGATCCTTAAAGTTTGAATATTCCTCTTTTTGAGGCAGAACAAGGGTTTGAATATGTTTTGCTACTTCAAGTTCGGTAGTTAAATGTATGTTTTCATCCTTAAGTTTTTCATTTAGTTTTTCAATTTCAATATTGGCATCTCTAAGGCTTTTCCTAAAAAAAAATTCTCTTTCGCGTATACGTGACTGGACCATTTTGAAGGCCATTGCACCAATACTGGCACTTCCTACGTTTATAAGAGTCATACGAAAAGCTACATCAGCATAAAACCCCGAGTTAAAGTATACTAATATGTAGTAAATAAAGGAAATTAAAACTACCATAATTGTATAGATAATAGATAAGGGCATTAAACCACAGCCAATAATAGTAATAAAAATCCAGTACAGAAGAACTGAACTCTCATTGTTCATTACAGCACTAAGATGGGCTGCCATTAAATTCATTCCAAGGAATAGAAGAAGAGCAAATATTTGCCCTCCTTTTTTTAAGGTAGGGAACAGGGATGATATTAGTACAACTGCACCTACTATAATTGCATACATTCTTCCTACAAGCATCTGCTTAAAAAGATGGGGGAAATTAATTGGATCACTGAATATAATTAAAAAGACAGGAATTGCAATAGCTATAGGTGCTACAACCCTGTTGATTTTCCACAGAACTTCAGCCTGTTCCCTGTTGTATTCCAGTTTGAGTTCAGGGGTTTGCACTATATTTTTAATTTCCATATGTTGTTCCTATTTATACCTAAATATCTGATCATGAAATTTCTTCATTTCTGTCATTTTATCAGTAACCAAAAGGTTCCATGAACCTCCAAAATCACTGTAATTTAGTTTTACTCCAGTACTTTTCATTAGAAATCTTTTTTTATAGTAGGTTCCGGTGTATTCATCTTCATCATCATAAGTTGTCCACATGCTGTCAAATGTCATAATGGAAGCACCATACTCCATCATCCTTTTAAAGGCTACAACCCCCTTTCTTCCTGCAGTATAAATAGCCATAACCTCACTAATTTGTTCATCCTTTCCGGGAATGGTAAAATGCTTATTACCCTTTTCTCCAGCAATTGTAGCATACATAAATGGACAGTAGTAACCAGGAGTTCTTGTTATTATCCGTGAGAAGCTGCAAATTTCATTTTCACTGTCATATACCACATAGGTATCACAGTTTATATCAAATTTTTTTACTACATTAAGATCATAGTTCAAATCTTTATAGTAATAGAAGTCCTTTGCAAACTGGTGACATTTGGAAATTTCATCGGGATGAATTATTTCTTTGAAAACAAGGCCGTTGCCAAGCTCCTTATATTC
>JALTGJ010000489.1 GCA_027077185.1 Spirochaetales bacterium
TCAATATCTGCCCATTTTACAACATCCAGAGCTTTGGCAATTTTAGCTGCATTCTCCATATCTGTACTTAGAGCTTTTATGTTATTTTCCAATGCATAAATTCCTGCAGCTGCAAGAATACCAGCTTGTCTCATACCGCCTCCCAGCATTTTTCGGACACGTCTTGCTTCTGCAATAAACTGCTCAGAACCGCATAGTACACTTCCTACCGGAGCTCCCAGCCCCTTGGATAGACAGAATGTAACAGTATCAACAAATGAACACATTTTTTTTACCGGTATATTTGCAGCTGCAGATGCATTAAACATTCTGGCTCCATCCATGTGAACTTTTAGTTTGTATTTTTTTGCAAAATCCGATACTGCCTTAAGTTCATTCAGTTTATAACATGTTCCCCCCTCTTTATTGTGGGAGTTTTCAATTTCGATCATTTTTACTCTGGACATATAGTAAATATCAGGACGAATATGTTTTTCCAGTTCCTCTGGTGTAAGTATTCCTCTTTTACCATCAACTGCTATGGGCATAACACCTGCAACAGCTGCAACTGAGGATAGTTCATAATGCATGATATGGCTGTTTTTTTGGGTAAGAACTTCATTCCCCTTACCACAATTAATATAAAGAGCAATAAGGTTTCCCATAGAACCTGAAGGAATAAATAAGGCTGCTTTTTTACCGGTAATTTTTGCGGCCATGAGCTGTAATTTATTTATAGTGGGATCTTCTGCATAGACATCATCTCCAACGTCTGCAATATACATGGCCTTTCTCATTTCTTTGCCCGGGCGTGTTATTGTATCACTTCTTAAGTCATATTTTTTCATCTGTATTTCCTTGGTATTAATAGTTTTTTAAGTATAACACAAGACTTTTCTATTTTGTAATAATCTGATCAAGAAGTTTAAAAAAATTCGGAAAAGTAATGGATACTGCACTGATATCATCTATTGTGGTTTCTGTTTTAGATGCCAGTGCTGCTATAGAGAGTGCCATAATAACCCGGTGATCTCCATGCCCTGAGACTTTTGTTCCTTTTAATATCTTTTTATTGGAGCCCTGGATTACAAGGCCGTCATCCAGTTCTTTTATATTTGCACCCATTTTTCTAAGTTCTTTTTTCATAACAGATATTCTGTCTGTTTCTTTTAATCTTGCCTGGGGAACATTAAAAATCCGTGTTTCTCCCTCAGCAAAGCAGGCAGTAACTGCCATGGCAGGAAGAGCATCAGGAGTATCATTAAGATCCAGTTCACAGCCCTTAAGGGGAGTTCCTTCAATTGTAACAAAATCTCTTCCTATCTCTATCTTACACCCCATCTCCTGCAGCATATATACCACTGCTCTGTCCCCCTGGGTATCAGCCATATCCAGTCCTCTAAGAGTCAGGGTAGAGCCTGTTATGGCTGCTGCACACAGGAAAAAAGTTGCAGAAGAAAAATCTCCGGGAACCTGTTTGGCAAAGGCTTCATAATGCTGGCCTCCGGGGATGAAAAAATGTTTATAATCTGTTGTATCATACATAATAAACTGATCATTCAGCCATTTTAGGGTCATCTCAACGTATGGCTGTTCCCGAAGAACAGGTACTTCAATTTCAGAGTTACCATTAATTAAAGGTGTGCAGAGAAGAAGGCTGGAAAGATACTGACTTGTTGGACATTCTATACTTGTCGCTCCACCTTTAAGGGGTCCCTGTATTGTAAATGGGGGACAGCCTTTTGTTCCTGTAATACTTACCTCCGCGCCAAGATCTTTTAAACTTTTTAACAGGGCTTCTACAGGTCTGGATTGAATTTGCTTATCTCCTGTAAAGGTTATTTTATGAGAGCTTAATGCTGCAAGTCCTGCAGCCAAATAGAGGGTAGTTCCAGAGTTGCCTGCATCTATAGTGTCAGC
>JALTGJ010000490.1 GCA_027077185.1 Spirochaetales bacterium
TTATACCGCATTTTCTGTATTGTAAGATAAGATTCAACATGGGATATTTCATCTGTAAGTGGAATAAATTCTCTACCTTTACTAATACTTATCCGAAATAGTTTGGATAAAGCTGAAGTCATAAGTACAACTTCTTTTGTTTGTTTCATTTCACCCATCCAGATAATAGAGTCCAGAGTATTATAGAGAAAATGTGGATTAATTTGAGCCTGGAGTGCCTTGAGATCACTTTTACGTTTCAGCTCCTGTTCTTTAATGTTTTCATCCATTAATTTTCGGATATGACCAACCATCAAATCATATTCCCTTGCCAGCTCACGTATTTCATCAGTCGCTTTAATTGCCCCCACCAGACGGAATTCACCAGTATCTACACTTTTCATAATTTCCTGTAATTTCCTAACAGGTTTTGTAATACCTGACGAAATTCTATTTGTAGCAAATCCTACAATTAGAAATAGAACCAGAGCAATAATAGCATAAGAAATTTGTACAAATCTCCAATCTGTTATTATATCACTGTCATAAGTAACACTAACAATATGCCATCCTGTAATAGCAGAGGTTTCTATCATAAAGTATTTACCGTCTTCATGATAATATTTCTGGTCAGAGTTTTGCAATAATGAATAAATAGAATTAATAGGTTCATTTCTTAGATTACTGTAAATTAACTGCTGAGTAGGATGAAAAATATAATTACGATCTGAATCGATTATAAAATTATAACCCTTTCTACCGACGGACAGGGATTGGCACAAGTCTTTAATTTGATTAAATTTTAAATCGACAAGCAGCACCCCAATAGGTTTACTTTTATCAGCTGAAGATATTTCTTTACTTAAGGAAACAACCCAGGAATACCTGTTTTGCACAATATTCTGAACATAGGAAGATGATACAACAGTTTTGCCATTCGATTTAAGTGCATCGTTATACCAATCTTTTTTTGCAATATCAGTCCATGGATTAAGTAAAGAAGATGGATCTCCTGTAATAACAGTTCCACTGTTACCTACAATAATTATATCAGAGATATCATTCCTTGCATGAATATAGTTACCAAGTCTTTGCTGTATAGAATTATATTCATTTTGATCTTTTAAATTTGTAAGCTGAAGATATTCAATTATTTGAGGATCATCCTGTACTGCATGTGCAATCTGTTCCATACCAAGAATATAGGAATCAATCTGTTTTACAAGTTGTCCTAATAAAATCCGATTATTTTCCAAAGTAGAATTTCTAACCGTACTCATTGTAAATCGAAAAGAAACAAGCTGCATAATAAAAACAGCAGCAAATATCATTAATGTAAATATCATATAAATTCTTGATTCTAAAGTACCAAATTTTAGAGTTTTTCTCATTCTTCAAAACTCCTTCTAAACTCCATTGGCGTCATTGCTGTTATTTTTTTGAATAAAATAGAAAAATACCTTGGATCAGTAAAACCTGTTTCTTCAGCAATTTCATAACTTTTCAAATCGCTTGTTTTAAGAAGTCTCTTTGCTTCATCAATCCTGCACATAGTAAGATATTCAGTAAAAGTTTTACCTGTTCCCTCCTTAAATATCAAGCTAAACTGGCTTACAGAAAGAAAAACTTCGTTACAGATGTCCTGGAGAGAAAACTGACTGTCACCTTTTTTACTTTCAATTATTTTTTTTGCTTTTTCAATTCTTGACTTTACAGCAATATTTCGCTGTTGCTGAATTCTGTTTTCTATAAGATCTAATAAATCTAAAAAAAATATTTTTGCCTGTTCCATAGATTTAAGATTTCCGGGTTGATACAGGGAGGTATCATCACTGTCAATATACAATTCCATCTCCTGAACAAAATTTACAAAACTAAGATGTAATCTTGTAAAATAAAACGTAGCCTCAAGTGCTGTTAGAAGATGGGTCTCAAGATAAGCAAACACCTCCAATAAAGCCCCATTTGTTAATGTTCTACTTCCTGATTTTAATTGTTCAATTAACTTTGATGTTAGATCAGAAAACCTCTCAGGTGCAATTCTTTTCCTGTTTCTGACGTCTTCTATTGATAAAATTTGGGACAAACCAAGAACTCTGGAGTAATCGACTGCATTACAGGCTCCGCGATAAGATTCAGGAAGCAGAGTAAGATTATCTACAATTTCACCACATCCAGTGGATATCTGATCCTTCAATAGCTTTGAAGAATACATGTATATTCTTTTTGCGAGGGTCTCGGATCTTTGCTTAAGTTCGTCTTTTTTATCACCCTGCAAAAGAATTACAAGATCTTCAGTTCTATTCGACAGGAGTTCCTCATCTTCGTTTAAAACTGTCTTAATAAACTCAGAAAGTGTTATCCGGTCAATTTCATTCCAATTTCCTGGAATAGAAATTACACTAATCTGATAAAATAATTTGAGATCAAGCCATTGGAAATAACCTTTTCGTCTTTCTATACTTTTAATATCAAGTTTTCCGGAAACCATTCTATACAAAAACCTTTCCTTTAAAAGAGGAAAACTCATCGCAAGCTTCTCTTCCATATGTGCAAATTGCTTCTTTCTCTCTCTTAAAAAATCCAGTTCTCCAATAATACTCTTTAATACTGATGAAAGTTCATCGGCGGTAATTGGTTTTAACAAAAACTCTCTTACCTTTGATTTAATTGCTTCCTGGGCATATTCAAACTCATCATAACCACTTAATAACAAAACCATTACTTCAGGATATTTTTCTTCAATATTCCTGCTTAGTGTAAGTCCATCCATTCGGGGCATGTTAATATCTGAAATTACAACATCAACAGGATTATCCTTCATATATTCCAGTGCCTGTATACCGTGCTCAAAAAGCCCGGTTAATTTGAAACCATTCTGCCCCCAGGGAATGCATGTAGAAATTCCATCTCTGACAATTGCTTCGTCATCAACAAATATTAACTTGTACATTTGCTATTCCCTGTATTGATTTTATATAATGCATTCTTCTATTATACATAGAAGAATAATTGTGTAAAACATAATCGGGGATTTTGCGATGTCTATTCAATTGGCCTGTTTTTGGCTTTTTCCGCCAGCTCTACTACACTGTGTTAGAGAAGAGCTAGTATTGAAAACCAAAATGAGACACAGCGCAAAAAGCTCTAATCTTTTTTCTAAATATAAGGCAGGTTATTTATGATTGTCAGTCTGGGTGAAGCATTAATAGATTTTATTAGTCAGAAAGATTTAAATTTCAAAGGTTTCCCTGGAGGTTCTCCCATGAACACATCAGTTGCTATTTCACGTCTGGGCGTTCCATGTCAATTTTTAGGAAGAATAAGCAATGATTTGTTCGGGAAACAGTTGATTACTCATTTAAAATCAAATTCAGTTGGTACTGATATGATTATTCGAACAGATGACAGTACAACTCTTTCATTTATTCAAAAGCAAGAGGACGGTCAGGCACAATATGGTTTCTTTGCAAATGGTACAGCAGACAGAAATTTGCCAAAAGAGGAATTAAATAAAATCAATTTACCTTTAAATGCTAAGATCATTCATTTTGGATCTATTTCTCTTTCCATGGAACCCTGCGGATCTGCCATAACTGAGTTTCTACTTAATATTCCTCGAAATATAATGCTGTCATTTGATCCTAATATTAGGCCCTCACTTGTTCCGGATCGAGACCAATATATAGAGCGTTTTAAAAAGCTTTGCAAAATATCATCCATACTTAAACTTAGTGATGAAGATCTGCTTTGGTTGTACCCTGAACTTGAAACAGATAAGGCTACAAGTCTTATTCTTGAACTTGGTATTTCGCTTATCGCTCTTACAACTGGTAAAACAGGAGCCTTGCTAATTAATAAAAACAACAGAGTTACTTCTCCTTTATTTGATCTGCCCGTTGCAGATACTATAGGAGCAGGAGATACTTTCCACGGTGCAATGCTTTCCTATCTTTACAAGCAGAACTGGCTGGATAGAAATACTTTAAATGCTCTTTCCAAAGAGCAACTTACAACTATTGGAAATTATGCAAATAAAGCTGCAGGAATAAATTGCAGCAGATCAGGAGCTAATCCTCCAACTAAAATGGAGATGGAAAAGGAATGGAAAATTAAATAGTGGAAATTTCACTTGTAATATCTAAATTGATCCCTGTTATTCTTATTATTTCAATTGGATGGTTTTTAAAACGAATAAAACTAATAGAAGAAGAAGGGAACATCTTCTTAAAAAAAATAATTGTTAATGTTGGACTTCCTGCAGTAATGTTTATATCATTCCTGCGGATGTCAATTACATCATCACTTATTTTAATTATTCCCGGTATATTTATTTTAAATGTATTACTACTTTTTGCAGGAAATCTTTTTTCCAGATTGATTGGTGGAAAGTATTCACCCTTTCTTTTTACAGGCTTTGAATATGGGATGTTTGCAATTGCAGTCTTTACAGCTGCATATGGAACTTCAGCTGCATCATACATTGCTGTTATAGACCTTGGACATGAACTGTTTATCTGGTTTATATTTGTAACAATACTGCTTTCTGTCTCCGGGAAAAAACAAAGTACTGTTCAAACAATCCAATCTTTTATTCGATCCCCAATCATTATAGGAATTTTACTTGGGATAACTGGAAATATTATCCATCTTGAAGAACTTATTAACAGTGAACCTGTAACTATGGGAATAATAAAAACAATAGAGATGTTAATGTCTCTAACTGCCCCATTGATACTTATTTCAATTGGAGCAGGACTTTCTTTAACCAGGAAAGGCTTAAATTTCGCTATAAAGGTTACTGCTATAAGGCTTCCAATAGTCCTCATATTAAGTTTTACTATTGGCAAATTCGTTTTGAAAAATTTATTCGGATTGCCATTTGGATATGAAGCAGCTTTGTTTACTCTATTTATTGCACCTCCCCCATTTATAATTCCAATATTTATGGGAAAAGAGGATACGGATGAAAGGGGTGTAATAAATACAACTCTGACATTTTATACAATCGTGTCACTTATACTCTTTGTAATCTATTTTTCGTTTAATCCGGTTTTGTAAATTTTATATCCTGGCCTATTCACGATTAAATTAGTATACTTTATGCATGAAAAAGATATTAATCATTTTAGCATTCATAGGAATAACCGGGATCTGCGTTTTTGCAGGAGAGATAAGTACAGGTCGGTTTAGCAATACTGCAATAGGCGGATATGATCCTGTGGCATATCATCTGCAGGGGAAGCCGGTAAAAGGAAGTTCTAAATTAAGCTTTACATGGAAAGATGCAGAGTGGAGGTTTGTATCACAGGAAAACCTTAACCTTTTTGAATCGAATCCCGAAGCTTATGCCCCAATATTCGGAGGCTTTTGTGCAAATGCAATGTCGGAGGGCAAAAAGGTCCGGGGTAATCCAAAAATATGGCGTATTTATAAAGATAAACTTTACCTGTTTTATTCAAAAAAAGGCAGGGAAAGCTGGGACGCCGATACAGATAATAAAATAGAACTGGCAATTGAATACTGGAAAGAGCTTCAGTATAAATAAATTTTCTATTTTCTCAGTCGCCTAAAAAACCTCCTGATTAGGCCTATTTTGCCCCAGCCAAGTACATATAAAAGTCCAAGTATCAAAACTATTGGAATACCAAATATAAAAAGATATATTACTGTGAATAAAAGATAATACAGAAAAGAAAGTACTTTATAACCCAGGGTAGAAAAAGCCTTATAAAAAGACGGTATTTTATTTGAAACAATTTCACCTGCAGGGGGAGTTAGTGAAAAACTAACAGTAGAGTAATCAATATCTCTGTTAAGCCCTCTAAAGGACCCTTCAAGCTGTTCTATTTCTGTTGTCACATCATTCAACTGACGTTCAACTGACATTATATCTTCAATTGTATCCGC
>JALTGJ010000491.1 GCA_027077185.1 Spirochaetales bacterium
CTCCGTTTTTAAGTAGAAATTCAGCCCATATCTATTATTATACAAGATATAGGCTGATTATTCAATAAATATGCTCAAAAAGAATTTTTCAATGTAACCTTTATTTTCTTAAAAATTCTACAAACAATTCATACTCCCTTCATACAAAGGAACGATATTAGGATCATAAATTATTTAAAGGTTGGAAAGAAAAAATCTATGCAACCTAAGGAGAGAAAATTATGAAGAAAATTACATTTACAATCGCATTAATTACTTTGGCTGCTATGGCAGTATTTGCAAACGGAAACTCTGAGGAAGGTACAAATACAGGCTTTGGCGGCCGGGGTCAGTATCAGTCCCAGGCTGTTATAAGCGAGGACATGACAACTTTAACAGGTACAGTTAATTTGGTAGAAAATGGACATATGGAACTGACTGTTGGAAATGAAAAGTATGAACTTGTTTACCCCTACAGATTACAGGAAAGTATTAATATAAAAGAAGGTCAGGAAATTACAGTTGACGGATACCTGGCAGAAAACCTCCGTTACGAAAATAATACAGAAACCAGAAATTTAGTACTGCACAGTGCAACGATAGATGGAAAAACATATAATCTTAATGATGTTCAAAACAGTTTCCAGGGGAATGGCCCAATGAGAGGCCAGCAGGGTTCCGGGATGAGTCAGGGAAGAATGTCCGGACAGAACAATGGATCCTTTAGAGGCAGAGGAAGAAGTTAATTAAACACACAAGGCGATGCTCCTGCGGGAGCGTCGCGTTTTTTATTCATATCAATCAATACTGTAGGGAATACGAAAAAGGAACTCAAGCCCCCCACTCTTATTATTTACATCATAGTCAGCACTTATCTGCTGTGTCAGAGCATTAACAAGTTCAAAACCAAGAGTACCTGGTTTTTCTTTATCATATTCCGGATCAATCCCTATACCGTTATCCTTAATTTTTAAATAGAGTGAATTTTTATTCTCCATTTTCATGGTAATTATAATTTCCGGGTTCTCAACCCCGGCAAAAGCATGCTTAAAACTGTTAGTTATTAACTCATTGCTTATCATTCCAAGGGGAACTGCAATATTAACATTCAGTACTACTTTTTCAATTTCAAATATTACATTTACTTGTTTATCTATGTCCCCAATAGTATTATTTATATTGGAAACAAGATCTGAAAAATAGATCTGCATATCAATACTACTCAGATCTTCAGAATTATAAAGGAGTTCATGAATCAGAGCGATAGAATCTATCCTGTTTATACTTTCCAAAAATAAGGCTCTATCATTTAAATGAATTATTTTTGATTCCTGTAGATTAAGCATACTGGAAATTATCTGAAGATTATTTTTTACCCGATGATGAATCTCCTTCAATAAAATCTCTTTTTCCTTAAGTGATTCCTTAATACCATCTTCTGCCATTTTTCTTTTTGTAATCTCAATCGCAAAAACAGTAAGCCCAATTATTTCTTTTTCTTCATTGTAAATTGGACTGGAATAATTATCATAATAAACAAAAGAACCATCCTGCCTCTCCAGCTTTGTGACAATTAAAAAATCTTCACCATTCAATGCACGCTGATATCGCTGTTCAACAGAGAGCCTGTAGTTTGGCTCCAAATAATCAAAAAGACAGTGTCCAATTTCAATATCAACACCCCAGACACGTTTCATACCGTCTTTGTGTGTATTATTAAAAAAAGAATACCTATAGTTTGTATCAACAGACCAGATATTCATTTCCGACGGACTATTAATAATTGACTGGATTAGAGAATTTCTGGAAGACAAATCTTTCTGTACTTTTTTTCGTTGATAGATATTCTGTAGCAGAAAAAGAATTATCAACCCCGTAAGCAGGAAAAATCCTAAAACCGGTAAAATCTTCTTTCTATTCTCAGTATAAAAGGAATATGGCTTGTTAATGATAATACTACCAGCAGGTAAATCACTATCTTTAAGATCAAATTTATCCATCATTTTTTTGTCAAACATATAGTTGTTAGGACTCTTAGTAACTACAGGAATATCCTTTGGATTAACTCCAGACAGAATTTCAATTATTATCTCTCCGGCCTTCTGTCCCTGGGAGGTACCATTGGTAAGCAAGCCACCTACAGAACCGTGATTGAGGGTAAAATCCCAGAAGCTAAAAACAGGATTAGCTGATACATGAGAAACTTCCTCCAGGGCACCCTGAATATTATACTGAACTCCATCTGCATCCAGAACAAATCCAAGATACAATACTATTCCATTATTTGAGAGTTGTTCCAACTCAGAAAGAACCTGAGTAAAACTATTGACGTCTGAATAAATAAATTTTACGTTCGAAGTGTAGAGGTTCTCCAGCTTCTTAACTCTTTCTTTGTTAGATCGGGAAGAAAAGAAATTATCACAAACAGAATAAATGTACTTAGTGTCGGGGAATAACTGCAGGGCAATATCCAGAGTCTCTTTTATCTGAATATCCTCAAGAACACCTGTATATCCCGGATGATCCAAAAGCATGGATTCATTAAAAGAATTTACTCCGCAAAAAACTACCGGAACCCCGGGGAAAAGGCTTTGACCATATTTAAGCATAAATTGGAAAGCATTATCATCACTTGTTAAAACAAGACTAAAATTTGCACTCTTATATTTTAATTTATATGTATTTAAAAGAAGATCATAATATTCCTCAGTTTGTATCTTTTTTGTGTCCATATATTCAATTTGAAACTCTGTATCAGGATATTCAGCATTTACCGTGCTAATTACAGCACTTGTGATTTTGTTTGTCCACTCATAAGTTTGATGATAGGAATTAAGAATAAGAATCTGGCTGGAATTATCTGAAGAAACACCAGAAACTGAAAAACAGAATAGAAAAATTAAAAACAATGAGGGAAACTGCATACGGCGAATCATACTATGAATGTTCATATAGAAATGATGTAATGTCAACAATAATAATTACAAATCTCAGGAATAATAATATTCCTTGTTATTAGGACTTTCAGAAAAACTACTAAATTATAGATTTTACCAGTGCAAACCGCATTTTACCCTTATAAATAAAATTGTTTTTCTCCAATTTCAATTTTAGCAATCTAAACAGTAAATTTATCTGTTTCTTCCTTTAAATTATTAACAACAGTATCCAGATCTACAGAGTACTTAACTATTTCATCTGCAGCAATAACTATTTCCTCAGAACCGCTGCTTATCTCTAAAATACCCCGGTTTACGTTATCCGAAACATCCTTCAATTCCAGTTGCCCCCTGACAATCTGTTCCGACCCTATTGTCATTTCTTCAGATGCACCTTTAACATTTATTGTTACATCCTGAAGAATTGTCATTGCATCGAGTATCTGCTTTCCTCCAACATTAAGCTCCTGGGTGCTGGAAGCAATTTCATCAAAAGCTTCTTTAACACTGTTAATTTCTTTATTTATAACGTCAAAGGCCTCTGAAGTTCGGGTTGTTTTACTGTCTGTTTCGGAAACACCTTCAGATATCTCCTTTATTATTCTTGTTATACTGGCAGAGCTTTTTGCAGAAGTATCTGCCAGTTTTCGAATTTCATCTGCAACTACTGCAAATCCCTTTCCGGCATCCCCTGCATGAGCGGCTTCTATGGCTGCATTCATGGATAATAAATTTGTCTGGGAGGAAATTTGCTGTATGGTACTGGCCATTTCCGATATTCCTTCAATTTTACTAACAACATCGCTTTTAAAACCTTCTGCCATTGCACTAAGAGTAGAAGAACCTGTACCAACAACCTTAACCAGACTGTTAATTGAGTCTTTCTTTTTTAAGGTAACAGTATTTACACTATCCAGGGAACTGATCATCTCTGTAATGGATGCAGTGGATTCTTCCACCATGGCAGCCTGTTCCCCAATCTGGTTATTAATGCTGCCAATATTTGCAGTTATCTCTTCTATGACTGTTACATTATCTGTAACGGTTTTATTAAGCTTTTCTGATTCTTCTGACAGAGAGGTAGTACTGTTCTTAATATTTACTATAGTTGCAGCCGTTTCCTCTGCAGAGGCAGCCAGGGAATCCTTAACATTGGCAGTTGTATCTGTTGAGCTTTTAATACTGGAAACCATTTCTCCCAAATGTCCCATAAAGATATTAAAGTGATTAGCTAACTTTCCAATTTCATCTTTACTTTTATTTTTTGATCTCACAGAAAGATTTCCACCTGCACCCTTTTCAAACAATACCTGCAATTTATTTAAGGCTCGAACTATGCTACTCATAATAAAAGAAATAATTAAAATTATTAGGATAATTACACCAAGAAAAACAAAAATACCGCCTGTTGTTACTCTATGGCTTAAATTATCCAGAGTTCTGTTACTATTTTCAAAAGCGGCAACCTGTTCCGAAATATTTAAAGATTCAACAATAACACCAACAGCTTTCCCTGAAAAATCCCATACAGGAAAACTGCTTACAATATAGCCGCCAATTTCTTCTAAATGGACATCTTCCCTGCCTTTATCCAAAAGGGCTACACTTACAAGGGAATCTGTTGTAGTCTTATCTGTTGCATCTGTAAGTACATATTTATTCTCTAATACAGGGTATTTTTCCGGATCGGCCAGAGATTTTGCAATAGAAAGCTGATCTGCATCCATATAAACAGCATAGTTTACAGTATCTGATGTTTTAAGTATATCAAAAATTTCCTTAAAGGGAAATAAAACTTCAACTGACCCCAAATGATCGCCAGACTCATTATCTATAGAAGCAATACCCCTAATTGCAAATCCACCACGCCCTACTTCCACGCCTTTAATAGGTGCATGGGAGCCACTGTTAATTTGAAGAACAGCATTACGAAAAGAAGAAAGATCATCAGAAATATCTACCTTTACTCCGTCTCTTGTTGTTTGATATCCTTCTCGCCATAAGCGGACAAGGCTTCTCGAGTTTGGAAGATGAAAATGTATTTTTAGTAAACTTCTACCTGTTTTTTCCTTATAGCCGTCAATATACGGTTTAAGATTTTTCCTAAGCATATCTCTTGCTATTTGTCCTTCAGATGAGTTTTCATCTTCAATATTACCTCTTAAAGCAATTTTATATGCACTCTGCACGGGTTCAATTTTTGTAAAAAAAGAGGCTTCCTCCAGGGCTCTGTCTGCAACGGATAGAATACTTAAATATACCTGATTTACATTTTCAGATACTTTAGTATTAATAGTTTGCTTAAATATTTTGGTATTACTTTGATGAACCACATCGTTGGTATAATTAAAGACTAAGGATAAGCCTGCAACAAATACTCCGGCAAGTATAAATAGTATAACAAGTACGGGAACAAGAACCTTCCCGTTTATACTTCTAAGAGAAAATAATTTAAATAAAAATTTCATATAGAACCTCTTATTGAATAGAATATATATTAATTACAATAATAATCATTCTGGTTATTCAATAATCTTTTGTTATTTTATCGGAAATTATAGCACATAATATAGCAGTGTAGTAAATAAAAGATATAAGTGCAAATATTTTTTAATTTCTGATCCATCTTCGCTGTCCTAAATTTTTATTTAACTAACACGACACATCATCCAAGGCTTAACATCCAATATTATTGACATAGAACTCTACTATGCATATAATACTAAACATTATGAGTACAAACAATAAACTTTTCCCTAAAATTATTAACACTCTGAAAATTTTAGGAGAAAATATAAAAACAGCACGGCTCCGGAGAAAAATATCTATGGAGCAAATAGCTGAACGTGCTGGAATTAGTAGAGCAACAGTATGGGCAGTTGAGAAAGGCTCACCCTCTGTATCTATAGGAACGTATATACAAATTTTATTTATACTTGGTCTGGATAAAGATATTTT
>JALTGJ010000492.1 GCA_027077185.1 Spirochaetales bacterium
AGCAACCTTAAATATGGATGCAAATGAAGTTGTAAACTTCTATTATCAAAGTTATTCAGATATGAATATTGAAAATATGGAGGACTGCTTAAAAAAGGGAGTTGGCAAAAATGATATAAATGAGATTACACAAATGTATGTTGTATCAAAGGTTAGAACGGGATATGAGGGCAAATCAGGACTGGTATCTGCACAGGACTGGAGTAATGGACTTATTACTAAACTAAGTGAGGGCGAACAAATCGCCGGTATAGCAAATCTTCATATCAAATATTTAAGGGATTCTCTTTTTCAGGCAAATTATGTACGATGGTTTTCAGAACCATTGTCAGAAAATGATTCCACCGGAATCTTAAAACCCAAAAAGGTTATGTATACAGATACCTTAACCCTTAAAAAAATTAAGGATATCTGGACTATAGTCAAACTTGAAAGACAAACAAAGGAATAGAATTTTTTATGATTAAAGGTGTACTCTTTGATATGGACGGTGTTCTTGCTGATTCAGAAGAATTTATCCGTAATGCAGCAATCTTAATGTTCAAAGAACTTGGACTAAGTGCTAAACATGAAGATTTTTTTGAATTTATTGGCGCAGGAGAAGATAAATTTCTGGGAGGAGTAGCAGAAAAATATAATTTTCCTTTCGATATACCTTCAGGTAAAGCCAGAACATATGAGATTTATGCAGAAATTATTGTCGGAAAACTCAAACCATTACCCGGGGTTCATTCCTTCATTAAACAGTGTAAGACCAGAGGTCTAAAAACAGCACTTGCAACTAGTGCAGATAAAACTAAAATGAATTCGACTCTAAAAGAAATTGGAATTTCTAAAGATACATTTGATACTGTAGTAAATGGTCTTGATGTAAGCCGCCAGAAACCATTTCCGGATATCTACCTAAAAGCAGCAAGCCTAATTAAAGAAGAACCGAAAAACTGCCTTGTAATAGAAGATGCTGTAAATGGCGTTAAAGCTGCAAAGTCTGCAGGAACAAAATGTCTGGGATTAACTACAACTTTTACAAGAGAAGAACTTTTAAATGCAGACTGGTTTGCAGAAAATCTTTCTAAAGCAGATGATGAAGTATTTAACTGGTAAGCTGCTATTTCACCCGTAAGAAGGAAATATGAAACTTAAATATAATCAAACGAAAATTATTATAACTGCAGCTGCTTTTTTTGCTTTTATAATATTTGGATTTGTTGACAACCTCAAAGGCCCTTTACTTCCAGTGCTTCTTGATGAATTCAGCCTTTCCTATGCCCAGGGAAGTAATATACTTTTAATGCTGTACCTGGGATTTATGATATCAATTCCCGGATCGGGTTTTATTGCAGGCAAATACGGAAATAGATTTGTATTACTGCTTGCTGGATTGGTTATATCTGCTGCCATTGCAGGTATGGGTTTTGTACAGGACAAAGTAATTTTATTTCCCCTTTTCTTTTCTATTGGAATAAGTATTGGGGGAATTGAAATTGGTGCAAATGGTGCTGTTTCTGATATCTACCATGAAAAAAGTGGAAAGTTTTTAAACCTTCTGGCTGTTTTTCACGGAGCAGGATCCATGCTGGCACCATGGATATTCGGCCTGGTTCTTGAAAAAAATATGCCCTGGCAAACAATCTACAGGGGAGCATTCTTTCCAATTTTATTATTTCCACTAATTTTCTTTTTTTTGCGATTAACTTCAGCAAAAAGCAAAAAAGGTCTTGTTTCAAACAATAAGCCGGATAAATTTTTAAGTATCAATCTAATACTGCTTGCACTATTAATATTCCTATATGTTTCCGGAGAAATTGGCATATCTTCATGGCTGGTTGATTATTTGTACAAGGCTAAAAATTTCAATTTAAAAACTGCATCTCTTATGTTAACAATT
>JALTGJ010000493.1 GCA_027077185.1 Spirochaetales bacterium
TTAGCTCTTCCGGTACGACACATTGGCGAGCAGGTTGGGTTGCATACCCGACCAGCCCCTGGCTCCAACCCCGCTGATCCACCCTGCTTTTTCCGGCTATCGCCGGGCAGGGCGGGCGGTTTTTCTGCCACCCTCCCCATGACTGCACTATATAGAGTAGGGTCTGTCGGGCTGGACTGAGACGCCCCGGGTAGACTGAGACGCCCCTGGTAGACTGAGACGCCCCGGGTAGACTGAGATGCCCCCGGGTAGACTGAGATGCCCCCGGGTAGACTGAGACGCCCGGATCGGGCGTCTTTACGGGTGGGCTTGCGATCAGCTCATGGTTGACTATATAAGGTAGAGTCTGCAGTATGTATAGACTGCTGTATTGGAAGCAGAGGCGTGCAGATGGAGGAGAGACGCCCGGATCGGGAGTCTTTACAGGAGGAGGATCATGTACTTTTTACCGGTTTTTTATACTGTGCTGCAGTTGTTTTCGCTTATTGCGGTTGGTTTCTTTTTAAAGAGATTCGGAGGATGGGATGATAGTTTTTTTACTTCCTTAAGTAAGTTTGTTGTTCGTATTGCACTGCCGCTATACCTTTTTATTAAGGTATCATCTTCAGATACAAGTGCTATTATGCAAAGTCCAATGTTTCTGTTAGCTGCTGTAATAATAATAGGTTTAGCTGCATTGGTTTCAATTATTACTTTTAGCTTTCTTCCTCTTAAGTCAGATGAGAAAAGAGCTGGTATAGCATTTTCGACCTTTGGAAACGCTGCATACTTTCCATTGAGTGTTATGGAGATCTTTCCTATAACACTTCCACTTGTATCTGATCTGTTTGGAACAGCTGATCCTACTCTATATGTTGGAGTGTACATTCTTGTTTTTTCTCCATTACTCTGGAGTGTTGGAAATTATCTAATGACAGGAAAAGGCAGGCGTCCTGGTATAAAAGAGATTATTACACCACCATTTATAGGTGTTCTTCTTGGTTTTACTGTTTTACTGTCCGGATTCAGTCATATAGCAGCAGATCAGAAGCTGCCATTTTTTCATATAATTTCTGCTTTAAGAATGATTGCTTCTCTAACACTGCCCTTAATACTTATCAGTCTTGGAGCAATGATAGGTAATCTTCATACAAGTAAGGAAAAACCGGGTAAACTACTGTTAATGGCAGGAGCAGCATCCTTTGTAAGATTCTTAATTATGCCGGCTCTGTTCTATGGAAGCTATTTTCTGTTTTTAAAGAATTTTAATTTATCTTCCGGGCAGTTGTGGGTTTTGTTTTTGGAAACTCATATACCTCCGGCTTCCAATTTATCGGTAATGGCAAAGAGTAAGGGTATTAATGAGGATTTTTCTGCTTACACGCTGCTTGTTACCTATGGAGTGTATATGCTTATTTTCCCATTTTATTTAATGCTGTTTCTGCGATTACCGGGGATCTTGCCCTGAAATAGGAGACGGGAAGCCATAGGAGAAAAAATTGGAGATTGCATAAAAGAATGCACTTAATTTATGGATAAGGTTCATCGAAGCATCCTTCCTGATTCGGATACCATGCAATTTAACGTTGTTTATTTAATCATAGCAACAAAAAGTGGTATAAATATTAAAAAATTTGAATAAATATATAAATAATATAGATTTTCTATCTATTTTATTTTATAATACTGTCCTTAAGGAGAAAATCATGGATAAGAAACTAAAACAAATCCCGGAAATCCTGCTTATGGGACCAGGCCCCTCTTGTGTTTACCCTGATGTTTACAATGCTCTTGGTACAAGTGTGTTGGGGCATATGGATCCTGTATTTATGGATATAATGGATGCAATCAAAGAAAAATTGCAGATCATTCTCAATACAGGGAATCGTTGTACTATCCCGATGTCCGGTACAGGTTCTGCCGGTATGGAAACTTGCTTTGTTAATATGGTAGAGAAAGATGAATCAGTTTTGATTTTGCAGAATGGTGTTTTTGGCAAAAGAATGGAAGATGTTGCCGGTCGGCTTGGAGCACAGGTTGATACTCTGGATTTTGAGTGGGGCATGCCTGTAGATGTTGATGTTGTGAAGAAAAAGCTTAAGAGAAAAGACTATGGAATTGTTGCTGTAGTGCATGCCGAAACATCCACAGGAGTTCTAAACCCTGTAGAGGATATTGGTATTCTATTAAAAGGAAAAAAATCTATATACCTTGTTGATGCTGTTACTAGTTTGGGTGGGATAGAGGTAAAAATGGATGAATGGGGTATAGATGCCATTTATAGCGGAACCCAAAAATGTCTGTCCTGTCCTCCCGGGCTATCGCCTGTTTCATTTTCAGATAAAGCTATTACTAAGCTTAAAAACAGGACAACGAAGGTCCCAAACTGGTATCTGGATCTATCTATGATAATAAACTACTGGGAAGGGGCAAAAAGAGTATACCATCATACAGCTCCGATAAGTATGTTATATGGACTTTATCAGTCCTTAACACTAATTCTTGAAGAAGGTCTAAGCAATGTTTATGCAAGGCACATGGATACTCATAAACTGCTGATTAGGGGGTTGGAAGAGATGGGACTTGAGATGCTTGTTCCTGAACTTCATCGACTTCCTATGTTGAATTCTGTAAAAATACCAGATGGAATTGATGATGCTGTGGTCAGATCCCGTCTGTTAAAAGAATTTAATATTGAAATTGGTGCCGGTCTCGGACCTCTTGGAGGGAAAATTTGGCGAATAGGTTTAATGGGGCATACTGCATGTGCTAATAATGTGAATGTTTTTCTTAGCGCACTAAGAAAGTGCCTTATTTAATTCGAATAAGAGATTTTTGGAGTAAAATTTATGTATAAATTGTTGGTATATACGAATAATGTAAAATTTATTAAAATAAATAAATAAAAAACTTGACAATATTTTAACATATGATACAATTTTTTTATAAATAATTATCAGAAGGAGAAAAGGTATGAGAAAAGTTAAGACAATTCTTGTAGTATTGATTGCTTTGGGATTGATGTTTGCAATGATCCCATCGGTCTTTGCAGCAGGGGGGAAAGAAGATTCCTCAGCTGAAAGTGTTCCAACTCTGAAAATAGGAATGCTTGGGGTTATGAGCGGCCAGGCAGCATCGTGGGGGTTGGTATGTAAATATTCTGCCGAGGCAATTGCAAAAATCTACAACGATAAGGGTGGTGTAGATATTGACGGTGTAAAATACAAGATAGAGATCATCAGTATTGATACAAAGCAGGATCCTAAAATTGCTGTAACAGGTGCTGAGAGATTAGTTAGTGAAGGCGTTCACTATGTAATTGGGCCTAATGTTGATAATACGGCAATTAGTGTAATACCTGTTTTTGAAGACGGCGAAGTAATGTATATTCCCTATAGTTTCAATAAGCAGATATATTCACCACCTCATGATAATGGTATTTTGGGAATGATTGCTTCCTATCAGAGTGCACCCGCTATCTATAGTTGGCTGGCAGATAACAGAGGAGTTAAATCAATTGCTTTTATTGCAAGAAATCAGCCGGATCCGCTTAATCAGCGAGCTTCTGGTATAGAGACTGCTAAAGGTCTCGGTCTTAAAATTCTATCCTGGGAAGATACGTATGAACCAGGGACATCAGACTTTTATCCTGTTATTACTAAAGTAATTAAAACAAATCCTGATCTAATAGTATTATCCGGAGTTAGTCCTGGAGATGCTCCTCTGATTATGAATGCAGCTCGTGAACTTGGTTATAAAGGATTGGTATCCACAGAAACAAGTGTTGATGCTGCTACTTTAAATCAAATTGCAGGAAATAATGCAGATGGTTTTATTTATGTGGGAGGAGCTACTACTCCTGAAATACAGTCACCGGAGATGAAAGAGTTTATAGATGTTTATAAAGATATTGCAGGAGAATGGAATGACGAAGCTGGTACAAAAGTTTACGCTTTACCCGCAATTTTATGGGGGATTCAGGAAGCAGGAGCTGCTGCCATAGAAGATATATCTCTCTTTAAAAAAGCAATTCCTGAAGTTTCGGTGCCTAACCCGTATGTTAAGGGGCATCCTGAGTGGAAATTTGTTGGAATGGGAATGTTTAATCAGCTCCGTCAGTTGAGTATCCCTATGGTAATCAACATAATGGATGGTGGTAAGGCTAAAGTATTGTTTGTTGGCAGTGTTGAGTAATATAAATAAGTTGCGTAATTAATATTTTATAAGGGAATGGTGGTAGTAGATTTCCACTTTCCCTTATGTTAGAGGAGAGTCTGATGGTTGTTCAGATGTTGGTAAACGGATTAGTCCTGGGATCTGTGTATTCACTTATTGCGCTTGGTTTAACGATGGTATTTGCTATTATGAATGTTTTAAATTTTGCACATGGACAGATGTATATGCTTGGCGGATTCGTGGTTTATTATTTTTTTGGTGTATTAGGACTCAATTATTTCTTTGCTTTACTAATGGTTATTCCTATTTTGAGTGTTGTTGGTATTGGCTTTGATGCGGCCTTCCGGCGGGTTAGAAGGCAGGGCGGAAGGGAAGAAAGTTCTATGCTTCTGGCAATGGGACTTGCTTTGCTTTTGGAAAATATCGTATTGCTTACTTTTGGCGAGAAGTCAAGAGGAGTTCCTCAGCTTATAGGAGGGTCCCTTGATTTATTTGGTGCACACATGCCTGCAGAAAGAATTCTAATAAGTCTTATCTCTGTGGTTTTTATTGTTCTTTTGATTCTTTTTATACAGAAGACAAAAGCAGGCAGAGCTCTAAGAGCCCTTGCACAGGATAGGGAGGTGACTTATCTGCAGGGTGTGAATGTTAAAAGAGTTTCCATGCTTGGATTTGCTTTGGGTGCATCATTAGCCGGTCTTTCCGGAGGTTTGCTGGCACTGGTATTTCCGATTTTTTCAGGATCAGGAACAGCAATTACTACAAAAAGTTTTTTGATGATTCTAATAGGCGGAGCAGGAGTTGTTCCCGGGGCTATTGTGGGAGGTTTTATTTTAGGTATTTTAGAATCTTTTGGATACGGTCTTATAGCTGGTTCGATGACATATTTGGTTATATTCGTAGGAGTTATTCTCTTACTCATTTTTCGACCGCAAGGTGTTATGGGAAAACCATGGGGTTGAGATACTTCCTGTTTGGAATAAAATTTTGGAGTAATAAACTATGAATGGATTTAAAATTAATAAAACTTTTTGGTTTGGTGTTTTTCTCTTTATTTATCTGGTGGCTGTTCCCTTTTTGTTTCGGAATGACAGATATATTATTAATATTATGACAACTGCTTCAATTCTAAGCACTGTCAGTTTAGGTGTGTGGGTAACCTTTACTATTGGTCGAATAAATATAGGTCAGGCAGCATTTGCAGCATTGGGTGCATACACAACTGCTATTCTCACAACAAAGCTGGGATTTTCTTTTTGGGTAAGTCTTCCTATATCAGGTATTGTTGCTGCTGCTGTAGGTTTGGTAATAGGCCTTCCTATTTTACGATTGAAAGGTTTTTATTTTGCGATGGTTACTCTTAGTATAACGGAAGCCTTTAGACTTCTCTATTTAAATTTGGAAAGTATAACAGGTGGGGGGAATGGAATAATGGGTATTCCGAGACCTGGTGCACTCACTATAGGAAGTCTTACTATTATTCCGGCAATAGGCAGGAATAAAATGGGTTTTTTTTATCTTGTCGCTATTGTTCTGGTGATTGTTATTCTTGCACTCTGGCGTTTATATAAGAGCAGAATAGGATGGTTGTTTAAAGCAATAAGACAGGGTGAGGATTTAGCTCTTAGTAGTGGAGTTAATGTAGTAAAGTACAGAGTAGTTGCATATACGATAGGCTGTTTTTTAGGTGGCGTTGGTGGATC
>JALTGJ010000494.1 GCA_027077185.1 Spirochaetales bacterium
CTCTCGATAATCAGACCCTGTACCTTCTGAACAACACCGCTATATTTAATCGGATCTACTTTTTCCAGAATTGTCTCATATTTTTCAAACATTAGTTGTCTCCCTTAGCCTTAATGGGAACCAAATCCAGTATTTTTTCCTCTATTTCATGAAGTTGTGAAGAAATTCTTGCATCAATTTCTCCGAAATCAGTTTCTATAATGCAGCCACCTTTATCAACAGTAGAATCTTCCACAACAGTTACAGAGCGGATATTTTCAACCATCCGCATAAAATCCTTTATATGTTCGGATGTAAGCTCCACATCAGCCAGATTAACTTTAATAAGAACCTCACCCCTGCTTTTTAGTTTTCGCAGAGCCTGAATAACATTATTAACAACAACATTTTTCTGATTTTCCGAAATTACCTTAACTACTTTTTTAGCTATCATTACCACAAGGTTTATAACCTGTGTTTCAGATTCATCAATTATATCATTCCGTTTTTCGATAGTTTTATCAATTATTGAATGAAGCTGGGCAACTAATCGTTCAAGCTCTGCCTGCCCTTCTTCATAACCTGCCTCACGGCCTTTTTCGTATCCTTCATTTTCTGCTTTTGTTCTAATTTCAGAAAGATCTGCTTCAAGTTTTGCAGTCATTTCTTCCGATTCCCGTTTAGCATTTTCGATAAGTAAAGCCGCCTCATCTTCAGCATTTTTTTTAAGAACCTGTATTTCGTCAGTTTTCTGTTTTACTTCTTCAAAAGCACGCTGATCAGCATCCCTTAAAATCTGTTCTACTTTGGATTCTGCAGCTTTAATCATATCCTCTTTTTCTTTTTCCCAGTTTGCCTTAAAAAACTCAGCCTCTTTCCTTAAGTCATCGGCACTTGGTCCTGTATATTCTTCAACAACAGGAGCTTCTTCTACAACCTCAATTTCAGGGAAGGGAGAATTTAGAGTCACCCTGTTATTAACATTAACAATTTCCATTGCCCGAAAAACATTCTTAGCCAAATTTATCCCCCTTTTCTATACGACCATCTCATCTTCACCGGATCTGGCAACAACAATTTCACCGCTATCCTCAAGCTTTCTGATAATTGAAACAATTTTCTGCTGAGTCTCTTCAACATCCTTTAGTCTGATTGGTCCCATATATTCCATTTCCTCTTTCAGAAGAGCTGCAGCACGTTTAGACATATTCTTATAAATCTTGTCCTGAACCTCACCTTCAACTCCTCTTAGAGCCTTAGCAAGTTCTGCTGTATCCACTTCTCTTAATACCTTCTGAATAGCCCTGTCATCAAGCAGTACAATATCTTCAAATACAAACATTCTCTTCTTAATTTCCTCAGCCAGCTCAGGATCCTCTTCTTCAAGGGATTCAATTATCAGTTTTTCTGTAGACCGGTCTACAAGGTTAAGAATTTCAACTATATTCTCAACACCACCGGCAGCCGTGAAATCCTCACTGGAAAGAGTTGAAAGTTTCTTTTCAAGAACTCTCTCAACTTCACGAAGAACCTCCGGAGAAGTTCTGTCCATAGTAGCGATTCGTTTCGCAACATCTGACTGAACATCTGCAGGAAGATTCCCCAAAATTATTGAAGCCTTTGCAGGTTCAAGATAGGCAAGTATCAATGCAATTGTCTGAGGGTGCTCCTGCTGAATAAAGTTTAAAAGATGAGCAGGATCAGTTCTCCGGATAAAATCGAAAGGACGAACCTGAAGACTGCTGGTCAATCTATTAATAATATCAACTGCCTTCTGGGAACCCAATGATTTCTCTAAAAGCTCTCTTGCATAATCTATACCCCCGGAGGTTATGAAATCCTGAGCCATCATAAGCTCTTTAAACTCCATAAGAACCTTATCCCTTTCTTCCGGTTCTACATTATCCAAACGGGCAATTTCAAAGGTCAGAGTCTCTATTTCATCCTCTCTAAGATGTTTAAAAATTTCTGATGAAATTTCAGACCCGAGAGTTACAAGGAAAACAGCCGCCTTCTGTCGGCCCGTCAGTTCCTTCTTGATAGATTTCTTTGTGCCTGAATCAGCATTTCCTGCCATTAATTACTCCTCCACCAACCAGGTTCTAATAAGCTGTGCAACATCTTCAGGGTGCTCTCTGGCCATGTTAATTGCATTTTCCTGCATTTCCATCCTGGCCCGTTCCTCTACAGACATGGCAACATCCATCTCTTCCTCTTCGGCACTCTTAAGTGCTGCTTCTCTCATCATCTGATGCTGCCGCGCAAGTTCTTCCTCTTTAAGCCTTCGTCTCCTTTCCATTTCTCTGGAAATTATACGAAAAATTATAAAAGCAACAATTATTATAGCAACGCCTATAATGGAATACAGTACAGTCTGCTGAACCCTTTTCTGATTTCTATACTCATCATCTTCCTTATTAAACTGCGCTGATCTGTCAAATTTAATGTGCTGAACTACAACAGAATCACCCCTTGCTTTATCATATCCGATTGCATGCTCAATAAGGGTCTGTGCTTTTTTTATTTCCTCATCTGATACAGGGGTATATTCTCTTTTAATTATTCCACCATTTTCAAACTGCAGTTCACCCTTATCATTATAAACCTTATGCCAGGTACCATCGATTGCAGCACCTACAGTTATCCGCTTTATTTCCCAGGGACTTTTTTCTTCAACTACATTTCTGGTATTGACTTCTTCATTTACAATAGAACTTGTTTTTGAATAGTTTCCAACAAGATTATTAAGATCTTTGTATGCCGGAGGCGTCTGCCCTTCCTGTCCCGGAGGGCCTTCAGGATTAAATCCCGTACCATTGAACTTCTCAGAGGTGTTTTCAGTAGATCTGGGTATGGAAAGAACAAATGCGGATTCATCATAGGGTGTACTGGGATTATCCACCTTTGTCGTAATAGGATAGTGTTCTTCTGTAGTTACTGTCTCTTTTCTGAAGTTTAAAGCAATTTCAACTTTAGTAATACTCATACGGTCTTTCCCGAAAATCTGTGAAAGTTCCTTAAATATTTGATCTTTATATGAATTTTCCAGTATCTGCTTTTGTTTCAACTGACGACCTGACAGTTCCAGTCTGTCAAAATCAGCCATATCTCCAAAATCATTGAGAACTGTTCCTCTGTAATCGGAAATAACTATATTGTCACCAATCAGACCCTCTACTGCAAACTGAACAAGTTTTACAATACCTTCAATTTTCTTTCTGTTTGTGACTATATCAGATCCGGGTCTGGGTGTAATAATTACAGATGCAGTCACAGGATTCTGGTCTTCTGCAAAAAGCTTGTCCTCGGGAAGAACAAGTGTTACCTTTGCTGAATCAATATCATCAAGAGCTTCAATATGTTCTTCAAGATTTGCAGTTATTGCCTGACGAAGATTAATATTTCTTTCAAAATCGGTTAAACTCCAGCGATCCATCTTAAAGATATCCCAGGGAGATGTCTCTGCCGGTATTAAATCTTCTCTTAATAAAATAGCCACCATTCTTTGCGCTGTTTTTTTATTCGCAACATATATATGACCATCATCTGTAATAGTATGTTCCACGCCTTCTTTATCCAGACGTACTGAAATAGCATCCAGTTTTTGAGGGTCGCTTATAGCGGATGTAATAAGAAGAACTGTACTTGGTGATGAACTGAAATTTGCCAACAGAATAAGTCCACCCATTGTTACAGCAATTATTCCAAAAAGAATAACTTTTTGTACAAGAGTCCACTTACCCCAAAGTATTTTTATCTGTTCTCTAAATTTTTTTAACCATTCATTCATTCTCCCCTCCCAAAAAGAATGCATCCAGGGATAATCTACCTTATATTAATTATCTCCCGATACGCTTTTAAAGCATTATCTACAACGGACTTTGTCATAGTTATTGCCAAATTAGCTTTACTCATTGCAATTGTAACATCATGAACATCCACACTGTCAGGATTTGTAATATACTGCTGTGTTATATCTGTACTTTCCTGAGCAAGGTCATTTACACCGTTTAGAGCATCTATAACCATATTATTAAAAGATGTTGCTTTCTTACTATCATCCTGATTACTGTGAACATTACTGCTTATATGTGCCGGATTGGTTCGCAAAAGATTTACCTTGTTCCCGCTTACCTGATCCATATTAAGAAGATTCATTCATTACCTCCCAATTTCCAAAGCTTTCATAAACATAGCCTTACTTCCGTTAACAACTGCAACATTTGCCTCGTATGATCTGGAAGCTGATATCATATCTACCATTTCTTCTACAATATTTACATTCGGCATTTCCACATAACCCTTCTGGGGTCCGGTCTTAATGGCATCAGGATGAGTAGGGTCGTATACCAGCTTTGGATCTGCATCCATATCTTTGTCAATCTTAACTATTCTAACACCCTTGCCAATTCCATTATCCAGGCGTTCCGGTAAAAACGGAGATCTCCAGTAAGGCTCCTGAACTTTTGGACGGACAATGACCCTGCTCCTTCTAAAAGGGCCTCCTTCTGGTGTTCTGGTAGTATCAACATTGGCAATATTATTTGAAATAACATCCAGCCTTGTCCTTTGAGCACTTAATCCTGAGGCTGCTATATTTATACTGCTAAAAATTCCCATATTTTACCTACCTTAATACTATATTCAGCTGAGTAAACTGATTGGATACTGATCTTGTTAAAAGATCATACCTAAGTTGATTCTGAAGAAGAAGCATACTCTCCTGTTCTGCATCCACATTATTACCATTATTATCAGTTTGAGAAGTATAATCCAGAAAACGTGAAGGTCTTACATCTCTATAGTTCTCTACATGGGAAAAAGGAATATGCTTTTCATTAGTCATTGCTGCACCAGGGGTACGAACATGTTCTGACTCCAGCGCTCTCTTAAGTTCAGATTCGAAATTTACGCTGCTGCGTTTGAAATTGGGTGTATCTGCATTTGCAATATTGTTTGCAAGAACCTGCTCCCGTATTGTAGCTGCATCCATAGTTCTATGAAGAATATCAAGACTTTTACCAAAACTATTATTCAAAAACACCCTTTTACTCCTTAAATCCACAATCTATACCATTATTCTCGGCATAATATATATCCACCATTACAGAATGTAACGGGACAGATCATGGTTCTTAACAATATTGACCAGCTTATCATCCACATATTCCGGAGTTATGGGTATTTCCTGCCCCTTCAACTCCGGTGCATTAAAGGAGACATCCTCCAAAAGAAGCTCCATTATTGTATGAAGTCTTCTTGCACCTATATTCTCTGTATTGGAATTTACTTCTGCAGCAATTTCACTTAAGCGTACAGTTGCTTCGTCTGTAAAGTTAATACTTACTCCCTCTGTCTTAAGAAGTTCAGTATACTGAATAGTTAAAGAGTTCTCAGTCTGAGTCAGAATTTGATGAAAATCATTACTATCAAGATCATCAAGTTCGACCCGAATTGGAAATCTCCCCTGTAGTTCAGGTATAAGATCAGAGGGCTTGCTTATATGAAAAGCTCCGGCTGCTATAAAAAGTATATGTGAAGTATCTACAATACCGTACTTAGTATTAACCTTGGATCCTTCAATAATAGGAAGAATATCTCTCTGTACCCCTTCTCTGGAAACATCCGCTCCGGACCGTCCCTCTTTGGAAGCAACCTTGTCAATTTCATCTATAAAAATAATTCCCATCTGTTCCACACGCTCTTTGGCAATATCAGTGGCTCTGTCTGTATCAACAAGTTTACTCTTTTCCTCTGCAAGAACAATTTCTTTTGCTCTTTTAACAGTAACCTTCTTCTTCTTTTTCTTTCCGCCGAAAATCGAACCTAAATTACCAAGGTTCAAATCCATTTCCTCAAAATTAGTTCCGGAAAATATCTCAATAGCAGGCATACCGGAACTTGCGATATTAACTTCAACAATTTTATCATCCAGACTGCCTTTCCGCAGCATTTTTCTGAATTTTTCTCTTGTCGTGGACTTTCCAGGGTCCTCAGCTTCTACAGGCTCTGCAGGTTCCACTGGTTCAGAAACTACCGGTAAAACTAATTGTTCAGGAGAACCCGGGACAGCTTTTCCAGGACTGGCAGTTTTTTTCTTTATACCGGGCAAAAGTAAATCCAGAATAACTTCTTCTGTTCTTTTTTCTGCTTCCTCTTTAACTTCCTCAGAAAGTTCCTTTTTTACCATAGTAAGACCAATACTCATAAGATCCCTTATCATGGACTCAACATCTCTTCCAACATACCCAACTTCTGTAAATTTCGTTGCCTCAACTTTTAAAAAAGGAGCACCGCATAATTTGGATAGTCTTCTGGCTATTTCTGTCTTTCCAACCCCGGTAGGTCCGATCATAATAATATTTTTTGGAGTAACCTCATCCATTAAAGCCTGGGGCAGAAGCCTTCGGCGCATACGGTTACGAAGTGCAATAGCAACTGCCTTTTTGGCCTTATCCTGTCCAATAATATATTTATCAAGTTCCCTGACAGTTTCTTTTGGAGTAAGCTTATCAAGATCAGTTATCATTTAATTTCCTCCACTATAATATTACTATTCGTATAAATGCAAATATCAGAAGCAATTTTAATACTTCTCTGTGCTATCTCGAGGGCACTTAGTTCTGATGAATCAAGGTAGGCCAAAGCTGATGCATAGGCATAATTTCCACCGGACCCTATTGCAATAGCTCCTTCGTCAGGCTCAACAACATCACCTGTACCGGAAATAAGAAGAGTCTTGGTTTTATCTGCAACAAGAAGCATTGCTTCAAGCTTACGAAGAACCCTGTCTGTCCGCCATTCCTTGGCCAACTCTACAGCCGCCCTTGTAATATCTCCATTATATTCCTTTACCTTACCTTCAAACCTTTCAAACAGTGTAAAGGCATCTGCCGTAGCACCTGCAAAACCTACAATTACCCGTCCATCATACATTCTCCGCACTTTCCGTGCAGTACCTTTCATTACAGTATTTCCAAAAGTCACCTGTCCATCACCTGCCATTGCAACTGAATTACCTTTTCTAACTGCAAGAATTGTTGTACCTCTTATTTCCATAATACTCCCTGTACCCTCTTTATCTGCATCCTACCTTCCATGAGGATGAGATACTCTGTAAACATCTTTTAATTTATCTATACCTACATGAGTATAGACCTGAGTCGTTGCAATCGATGAATGACCAAGCATTTCCTGAACGACCCTTATTCCAGCTCCATTATTCAGCATATGTGTTGCAAATGTATGCCGGAAAGAATGTGGGCTTATATGCTTGCCTATACCAACTGCATTTATATATTTATTAATTATAAAACGAATACCTCTGGCAGAAATACCAGCTCCATTTCTATTTAAAATTAACATATTTTTTTCACCATGTGATAATCCGGCTATTTTTACTTTCCGTAAAGAAAGATAAGACGATAAAACATCTGCAGTTCCCCGGGTAAGAAAAACCCACCGGGACTTTCCTCCCTTACCGTGAACAAGAGACATTCTCTCTTTAATATTTATATCGGATACAGTTAAAAACACCAGCTCTGATACCCTGCATCCGGTAGAGTACAACATTTCCAGAATAACCCTGTCTCTAATTCCCAAAAAGGTGTTATCTGTCAGTTCAATCATTTTATTAATCTCTGCAAAAGATAATATGTCAGGGATTTTCCTGGTACTGCTAATACTCCGGATATGGGAAAATGCATTGCTTTCCATATTATCATATTTAATACAGTACCTGTAAAAACTCTTTATAGAAGATATAATCCTGTTAACAGACGAATCTTTTAAAGCTCTTCTGTTCAGCCCCCCGGCAAATGCTCTTACATTTCGTGAATTAAGTTTTCTAAAATCAAGATTTTCTGTGTTAAGAAAATCTTCCAGTATATTTAAATCATGCGAATATGCTCTTATGGAATTTGCAGAGAAATTTCTTGTTCCTTCAAGGTAATCAAGATACTCCAATTTGCAGATATGAAACAATTTGCCCATTCTACACCGCCTCCTGATAAGAACATATATCACTAAAAGAATAAATTATATCCGCACCCTGGGACCTCAGCCTGCGGCACCCGGACCCCATTCTACTGTTAAGAGAAACTCCATGAACAAAAACATCCCTTCCCTGTTCCAGAGCAAAGTCCGCTGTAATCAACGCACCGGATTTTTCCGGAGCCTCAACGACTACAACAGCATTGCACAAACCGCTTATAATCCTGTTTCTCTCTGGGAAATTGGACCCTAAAGGCGGTGTCCCAGGAGGATACTCACTTAAAATAACCCCACCAAAATCAAGGATTTGGTGGCTCAGTCCAATATTTTCTTTGGGATAAATAAAATCAATACCATTTCCTAAAACAGCAGCACAAAAGCCTTTTCTTTTAACTGCACCCTTATGTGCAGCTCTGTCTACTCCTGCAGCAATTCCTGAAACAAGACACAAACCATAATCAGAAATCTCAAGACCTAAATTATATGCCGCTCTGTCCGCCATAAATGTAGACTGCCGGGTTCCAACAACTGAAAAAGACGGAAGATTATTATCAATAGTTCCTCCTCTCTTATATAAAAGAAAAGGAGGATTATATATTTCCCTAAGAGCTGCAGGATAATTTCTACTTCTGAAGGATAAAAGTTCAATATCAGAATTATCCATTTTTTTTACAATTTTTTCAGCCTCGGCATGAATTACTGCAGAACTAAAAACCAATCTGTTAAATTTGCGGTTCAAAAAAACTGAAAGATCCCTGGGGTTGTAATAAAAAATATCCTCACAGGAAGTAAAATTATCCAGAAGGAACAGTCTTTCTTCTGTGTTCAACCCGGGTATTCGGCTTATATAAATTTCCAGCATGTTCAAATTCATGATCTGCCTGCCAAAAGAGACTGCCTGTTACTCACAGCCTGCTGCTTCATATTATCATCCCATGCTTCTTCAGAAATTTTGGTATAGAGATTGATAGCACCATCAATATCACCAGTAACAACTTTATACCGTGCATATAGATTCATAGCATCCCAGTTTTTGGGATTAAGAGATAACATTTTTTCCAATAAGGGTTTTGCTTTTTCGGGACTATCCAGATTAAAAAGATACAAAACCGATAAAGCATACATTGCATCAGAATAATTCGACTTTAATCTGACAGCGGAAATGTAGTACTTTTCTGCTTTTTTAAACAATAAAGATGATTTAACTTCCGAAGTTTCAGCCCTGGCAATATTAGCTTCCATAAGCCCGGCATAATAATGAAGGATGGGATTTGAAGGATAGTACTCCATTGATTTATCAATATTTTCCAATGCAAGTTTATACATTTTAAGATCCAGGTACTCCAATGCTATCATCCTGTAATAGACACCTATTTCTGCATTTGCCTTAACAACCCGGTCCACATCCTTACTGTACTCTTTTATGCCCTTCTCCAACTCTTTAATTTTTTCTTTTGAAACTTTTTCATTGCCATAATCCCCGGATTCAGTTTTGAGCAGCCTGTCAAGAGTTTTTGCTCTGGTCTTATTACAGGATAAAAACAAAAAGGACAGGCAAAAAATAATACAAAGAAAAAAAACAGTTCTTTTCATTTTCATGCCCCCTCTTTACCAGATGACAAAAACTGTGATTCTGCTTCAGAAGAACCCTCATTTAATGGATGAAAAGCATCATGATTTCTCTGCAAATCCCTGTTCCTTACATGGGTATACACCTGTGTAGTTGTTATACTTGAATGACCAAGAAGCTCCTGAACTATTCTAAGATCAGCTCCTCCCTGAACAAGATGAGTGGCAAAAGAATGGCGAAGAGTATGGACTTTTGCATCAATACCTGAGGAAAGGGAATACTCATGAAACCTCTTCCAAATGCTTTTCCGGGACAACTTTTTTCCCCTTATACTTAAAAACAGATGATCATCTGTAATTCCATGTTTTAAAAGGAACACCCTGCCTTCCTTTAGATACTTTTTTAACCAGAACTCTCCCTGGGATCCAAAAGGAACAAGTCTGTCCTTATTACGCTTCCCTGTTACTCTCAGCAGAGCATCTTCAAAAAATAAATTTCCCATAGTAAGATTAAGCGCTTCTGAAATACGAAGGCCGCAGGAATATATAAGTTCAAACATAGTTCTGTCCCTAAGGCCAATAACACTTTCCGAAGGTATTGAATTTAAAAACTGATCAATTGCTTCAGAGGACAGAACTCCGGGAAGTGAAGACTCCAGTTTCTGTGTTTCAATTATATCTGCCGGGTTATCTTCTCTGTAACCTTCATAGTTCAAAAACCTGAAAAATGATCTTAGAGAACTTAAAGCTTTTGCAACAGTAACATGGTTAAGACCTGTCTCATGCAGCATAGTCAGATAATTAATTATATTACTCCCTGAAACTGTTTCAGCTTCAACACCGGACTCCAGAAGATACGTAATAAATCTGTCAATTTCTCTACCATAGGTCTCTCTTGTTAAAGAAGAGAGCCTCAATTCGAGAAAAAGATAATCATCATATTCTTTTCTGACAGTCCGGATATTCATCTAACCGTCCTGACCGGAAGCCTTTCTTTCCCGAAGTACAGCAGGAATCCCAAGATCAATCTCTGTCCTGTTTCTTCCGGATAAATATCCACCAGGGGCACCGCTTCTGGACAGCCCCTTCTGAAGGTTCAGCCAGTCCTTATATTTAATAACATCATTCTGAGGCTGTTCAGCATCAATATCATTACTAACAACAGGATCATTACTAAAACCTGTAGCAACAACTGTTACCTGAACCTGATCCGCCATATTTATATCAATAGTCTGCCCGGGAATTATCAGCGCATCCTCATCTGCATTGGCAGTTACAATTTTAATAACTTCATCATATTCAGACAGTGAAAAATCTTCACCACCGGTAATATTTACGAGAATACCCTTTGCACCTTCCATCCTTGCATCTTCCAGCAGAGGATTATTAATTGCATTTGTGGCTGCATCTACAGCTCTGTTGTCACCTGAGCCAAGGCCAATACCCATAAGAGCATCTCCCTGACCACTCATAATCGTTCTCACATCTGCAAAATCAATATTAATTTCACCTGTTACTGTAATTAGTTCGGATATTCCCTGAACTCCCTGTCTAAGTACATCATCAGCTTTAAGAAAGGCTTCTTTTATAGGTGTCCTTTTTTCGACTATTTTTAGTAAATACTGATTTGGAATAATAATAAGAGTATCTACAGCTTCCCTGAGTTTCTTAATTCCTTCCTCAGCCAGCTTCATTTTTTTCTTACCCTCAAAATCAAAAGGCTTGGTTACAACAGCAACTGTAAGAGCACCAGTTTCTTTAGCAATCTCAGCTACCACAGGAGCAGCACCTGTTCCTGTACCGCCACCCATTCCGGCAGTAATAAAAACCATATCTGATCCCTTAAGAATATTTTGAAGATCAGCTTTATTTTCATGAGCAGCCTGCTCTCCAATGTCAGGGATTCCTCCGGCACCTAAACCACTTGTAAGTTTAGAACCTATAGGAACCCTGTATTCCGCATCTGACAATTTAAGAGCCTGTAAATCTGTATTTACTGCAATAAATTTCACATTCCCCAGACCGCTTTCGATCATTCGGTTTACAGCATTACTGCCGCCTCCTCCTACACCTATGACCTTAATTTCTGTTTGATTAAAATGAGTAATGTCCATTGTTTCTTCAATTACTTCAATCTGCATAGCCCCCTCCCGAGCATCTGATAAAATAATTTATATTTTTTAGAGGAAATTGCAAAACTCAACGAGTTTTATAATTTCCTGCATTTTGATCCGCTTAGAATCCCTTTTCAGGGAAATCAGCTAGTGTTCTAAAAGCGGATCTTTAGAAAAACTCTTTCATCCAGTTTTTCAATTTCGCACTAAATCCATCTTTTCCTTTCCGGGGCAGAGAAACACCGGAATCTTCTGCCAAAATTTGATTTGCACCATACATAACCAGCCCTACAGCAGTAGCAAAGTCCGGCTTCATATAGGTATCCGACAGCCCCCCAAGCCTTGGAGGCATCCCTACTCTTGCGGGTACATCAAAAATTTGACTTGCAAGTTCCACAACTCCGGGCATTGATGCTCCACCGCCAGAAAGAACAACCCCACCCCGAAGATGCTTTAAATAATCCTTTCTCTCCAGCTGAGCCCTGACCATGGAAAAAATCTCAACCATCCTGGGTTCTATAATATTGCATAATTCTGTCCTGGGAACAGAAGCGGCAGGCCAGCCTCCTACTCCTGGAATTATTACTTCCTCATCTTTATCCACAAGAGGAAGATAACAGCATCCGGACTCCAGCTTAATTTTTTCGGCAAAATCAGATGGTGTTTTAAGCATAATAGAAAGATCACTGGTAACCTGATCCCCGCCTATAGTTACAACATCAGTATGATAGGGAGCTCCGCCAATATGAAGCAGAATATCAGTTGTTCCTCCTCCCAGATCTATAAGAAGAACGCCAAGCTCTTTTTCACTGCTAGACAGAACCGCCTCAGATGAGGCTAAAGACTGGAGAACAATATCTTCAACACGCAACCCTGATCTGTTTACACACTTCAATAGATTTTGAGCTGAAGTAACAGATCCTGTAATAATATGAACCTCCGACTCAAGCCTGATTCCTATCATATCGAGAGGATCTTTAATCCCCCCCTGGTCATCTACTATATACTCCTGAGGAATTACATGAATTACTTCCCTGTCCATGGGAATAACAATTGCTTTTGATGCTTCAATAACTCTTGTAATATCTGTCTGATTTATTTCACGACCCTTACCGGTTACAGCAACAACTCCCCGGGAATTTATTCCTTCGATATGAGCTCCTGCAATCCCGGTTATAACACTATGAACTTCCCGGCCGGACATCATTTCAGCAGCCTCTATTGCTGCAGAAACAGAGCGTAATGTTGACTCAATATTGACAACAATACCCCTGCGAAGACCTTCTGAAGGGCTAAGACCTACACCTATAACCTCAACAGAACCACGTTCATTTATTTCACCAATAACTGTACAAACTTTAGTTGATCCTATATCCAGACCTACTATTAAATCATCCTGCGACAATTTATTCCCCCTGAATCCGGTACACAATATCACCGGTCCTAAAGTCTAATTCCTCAAGTTTTTCCATCCCCGGCTGTTTTGAAATAACATCAAGAACCATAACAATATACTTTAACATTTTCTCATCAATACTATCACCTATTCGTATCCTTGTTTTATAATTTTTAGGATACAAAAGCACCTCATAATCTGTAGTACCTTTTTTCACAAACTTTATCTCAGAAATTAATCCATAAAGACCCGGTGAAGACTTTTTTATACTATTCATATTTTCAAGAAACGAACAGAGAGCCTTGGGCATTCTCATTCCATCTTTAATTTCGGGAAAGTCCAGTCCTGAAACTATAGGGAGATCAACAGACTTCATATTATAGCCCGTAAAGAAAAGAACACCCTCAGAATCTATCAAAGAAGGAACAACCCCTGTACCATTTGAAATTAAAGATAGCCCTACAGGTACCCTGCTGGTTATATCAATTTTAATAAGTGAAGGAAACACCTTTTTAACAGAAACATTCTGAATTGCAGGAATAAGCATCAGACGTTTTTCAATTATTTTGGTTTTGACATTGAAAAAAGTATCTTCAGCTCCAAGACCAGCTTTCTTAATCAAATATTCATCAGAATAAATAAAACCCGGATCTGCGGTAATTACAACCTTGTCAATCAGGACTGAAGGAGAAATTAGAAAATGGAACACAAGTTCCAAAACAATTATGAAAAGAAGAAAAATAATAAACCCGGAAAAAATCTGTTCAATTTTCCCGGACCTCAAAGGCTTCTTTCCCCTCTTGCCTGAATGAGGATATGCTTCTGTAGGAAGAATTACACTACTCAACTGCATTCTCCAATAATATTTTTTTATTTCTGGATAAATTCAAAAGCAGGCCGCACATTATAAAGGTAACTATAACAGAAGAACCCCCATGTGAAAAAAACGGAAGAGGAATACCGGTTACAGGAATAATTCCTGAAACAACAGCCATATTTATCAAAGCCTGATAAAGTATACTGGTAGTCAATCCAAAGGAAAGAAAATATGCAAATAGATTTTTATCTTTAAATTTTAAAGCTAAAGAATACCCTCTTACAGAAAGAGCCAGGAACAGTGCTATTATGAAAGCAACTCCCAATACACCAGCTTCTTCACCAATAACTGCAAAAATAAAATCGGAATGCGCTTCCGGTAACCCTCCCAGCTTTTGAGAACCAAGTCCAATTCCTGTCCCCCAAAATCCACCATGGGAAAGAGCCCGTCTGGCAGATAAAATCTGATAACCCGCATTGGAAGGATCACTGGAAGGATCAAGGAACGAAATAACCCTTCTTACTCTGTGTTCTTTTGAAAACAGAAGAATAAGTCCAAAGGGTATAATCGCAGTAAATATAAAAACAAAATAACCATATTTCACACCTGCAACATAAAAAATTGACAAAGAAATAATCATAAGAAAGGCGGCTGTTGAAAAATCATTCTGAGCAATAATAAGCGCTGTAAAAACAGATACTATTACAAGAGGAGGCAGCACACTATTAATAAAGTCATGTATCTTTTTCTGTTTTTTCCCAAAAATACTTGCAAGATACAAAATTATTGTCAATTTCACAAACTCTGAGGGCTGAAAAGACATCCCGGAAACAACAATCCACCGACGTCCACCCAGCATTTCACGTCCAATTCCCGGAACAAAAGTTGCCAGCATTAAAATAAAACTTACAAGAAGAAGTACCGGAATAAGGTTTATAATAACAGAGAGGGGAATTCTGGAGACTATAAATGCAAAAAATGATCCTGAGATCATAAATATAAACTGCCGGCTTAGAAAGTACCATGAGTCACCGAATTTATAGTTTCCATAATAATAGGAAGCAGAAAATAATGCAGACAAACCTACACCAGCCAGTAATACTATCAGAAGAGTTAAAATAAAGTCTCCGGAATTATGTTCAATTTTTTCTGCAGAAAAATTATAGTTCATTATTGTATCTTTAGAGTAGAGAGACTTAAAATTGCAAAAAGGCCGCCTATAATCCAAAACCTAATTACAATCTTACTCTCTGCCCACCCCTTTAATTCAAAATGGTGATGCAATGGAGCCATCTTAAAAACTCTTTTACCTGTAAGTTTAAATGAAACTACCTGTATTATTACAGAAACTGCTTCCAGAACAAAAACGCCTCCGATTATAATTACTAAAATTTCTTTCTTTGTTAAAAGAGCAAGCACACCTATAGTACCACCAAGGGAAAGACTCCCCGTATCTCCCATAAACATTTCTGCAGGATGGGTATTGTACCATAAAAATCCTACACTTGCGCCAACAAGGGCAAAACTTAGAACCATCAGTTCGCCGCTGTCACCAATGTACGGAATTTGCAGATACTCTGCATAATCCACTCTTCCTGTAAGATAAGTTATTATCCCCATCGAAAGGCCCACTAATATAACCAGCCCCGAAGCCAGGCCGTCCAGACCATCTGTTAAATTTACAGCATTAGAAAAACCGACTAGGAGAATTACTGCAAAAGGAATATACATAACAGATAAATTAAGAACAGGATACTTAAAAAAGGGCAAGTACAGCAAAGTAGCATATCCTGAATCCTCAAAATAAATAATTAATACAATTATTAACGACACAAGCACCTGAGCCGAAAACTTAAACCTTGCCTGAAGCCCTTCCGAACTATGCCTGAACACCTTAAGATAATCATCCACAAATCCAATAAGACCAAAACCCACCAGAGAAAGAAGTGACACCCAGGTATAATAGTTTCCAAGATCCTGCCATAGAAGCACAGAAATAATAACAGCAATTAATATAAGGATACCTCCCATTGTTGGAGTACCCGATTTTATTAAATGCGTCTGAGGACCATCCTCCCTAATTTCCTGACCTGCTTTCCTTTTTTTTAGAGCCCTTATTAGAAAGGGTCCAAAAATAAAAGAAATTAATAGTGATGTTACAGCAGCATATGCGGCTCTGAAGGTTATATACTGAAAAATATTTAAAAATGAAAATTTATCAACAAAGGGAAGAAGAAGTTCTTTAAACACCGACAGTCTCCTTTGAACTCAAAATTTCATCAGCCAGATTATTCAAACCCATCGATCTTGATCCCTTGAGAAGGAACAGATCACCATTCTTCAAAAAATCAACAACCTGTTTTTTAAGTTCGGAATATTCAGATATAAATTTTAAATATTTCGTATTTATGGAATGAGAAGCAGCATTAAAAGCCTCTTTCATTTCTTTGCCATAAAAATAAATCATATCCGGTTTCAATTCAGCAGCTTTAACACCCACAATTCTATGGATTTCTGAAGAAGAAGAACCCAGTTCTTTCATAGATCCAAGAACCAGAACAACACGTCCACTCCATTTTAACTTATCTATAAAACTAAAAATTCTATCCATTGACTCTGCATTTGCATTGTACGAATCTTCAATTACAGTT
>JALTGJ010000495.1 GCA_027077185.1 Spirochaetales bacterium
GCAATGTTTGCAAATGGTCCTGCATGAACAAATACCGGCTGGCCTTCGACTGTCTGCATAAGAGTAGGGTTAAGAGTTTTAACCATAATAGCTGTCATTGCTCCGGCAACTTCCAGGTCATCACAGGTTACTGCATCCCCTTTTTTATTGTAGGCGACTGCCATTTTACCAATTCTTGCTCTCATATCTTTAAGGTCACTTGCTACAGCAAGAATAGCCATAAGCTCAGAAGAAACAGTAATCTGAAAACCGCTTTTCATCATGAACCCGTCCATCTTGCCGCCAATTCCCATAATAATTTCACGAAGTGCCTGTGCAGAGAAATCTATAGCCCAGCCAATAGCAGGGTTTCTTGGGTCAATATTAAGACGTTTGAGGTTTTTCTTTCCCAGAGTTATATCACCATAGTTAAACTCATGCTGTACTCGTGCTGTCATCGCTGTCATGGCCAGGTTGTGCGCATTTGTAATTGCATCAATATCTCCTGTAAGACCAAGACTAAAATCCGTTAGTGGAACACACTGGGATATACCTCCACCGGCTGCGGAACCCTTTACATTAAAAGTTGGTCCCCCGGAAGGCTGTCTGATTGCACCGGAAACTTTTTTACCCAATGCTCCAAGCCCCTCGACCAGGCCCATTGTTGTAGTGGTTTTTCCTTCACCCAGAGGTGTTGGATTGATAGCTGTTACCTCAATATATTTACCATTTGGTTTGTCTTCCAATCTCTTCATTATTTTCTGATAATCCAATTTTCCAAGGTAATGTCCATAGGGAAGCAGCTCTTCCTTTTCAAGTCCTAGTTCTTCTGCCAGCTGATGAATAGTTTTCATGGTTTTTTCTGCTTCAGCAGCAATTTCCCAATCTTTCATTTTAGTGGGGTCAAGTTTTAATTTTTGGCTCATAATTTCTCCTAATTTTAGAATCTTAATAAAATAATATACTGAAAACTTAAATAATACAAGAAAAAATTACGTATAAAGTAAAAAATGGTATGTATATTGAGAAATACATAATTATTCCAATGTCGATATATAGAAAAAAATATAGATATATTTAAATTCGAATATCATCGCTAATCTTATAACCTTAATGGCAATAATTCAAGTATGAAACTGTTTCCCTGCCAAAATATCTTTGAATAGTTTTTTCCTGAGCCTCTCCTGTGTTTATTATTAGCAGCATGCCAGGGGTTCTTCGGAATTCTATATCACTTCCAATGGAAACAAATTCTGCACCGAGTTTTGCGTATTGTTTTACCAGTACTGGTATTCCCTTCCCGTCCGGCTCAATAAATTTTATTATTGAATTAAGTTCCCTTACAGTAGGATTTTTTTTTCTAATATATTCCTCGACTTCCGGATGTATTTTTATATCAATATCTTCAACTGGTTCTACCATGTTTTTTTCTCCTACCAGAATTCTATGCATTAAAGCTATTGACCTGGGGTCGTAGATGTTACTTAGAGAAACCGTACCGTAGAGGTATCTGTACCTTGGGTTACGAACCATGAACTCACCAATTCCTCTCCATAAGAGGAAAAAACCATAGAGAGATTTTTGTTCTTTTGGTATTAGAAAAGACCTCCCCATTTCAACTCCAAGTTTCATTTTTTCGAAAAACTCCCCTTTAAAATTAAACATTTTTGATAAATAGATATCTTTTATGTCTCCTCTCTCCAGTAACCTATCAATCTGTCCCATTCTGTAAGCACCAATTATCTCCTGCTCTTTATTATTTACAATAAAAAGATGGGTATATGTTTTGTCAAATCGATCCGTATCACATTCTTTACCACTGCCTTCCTGCATTTCTCTGAAAGTCAGTTCCCTCAGTCTGGTTATTTCACGGGTAGTATTTTTTAACTGATTGAAATACC
>JALTGJ010000496.1 GCA_027077185.1 Spirochaetales bacterium
TTTAAGTAAGGCAGGCTATAGTGCATCAAATCCATTTAATTTTGAACTTTGGTACACACCTTCCCACTATGGTGATACAGAAGTTCACCTTGCAGAAGTTCTTAAGGCTCAGCTGGAAAAAACACCTATGATTAAGGTAGAGCTTAAATCTGCAGAATGGGCAGCATATAAAGATAAATGGAAAAATAAAGAAATGCCAATCTATTTACTTGGATGGTATCCTGATTATCTTGATCCTGATAATTATACTGCAGCTTTTGCAGGAACTTCAGGTTCCAAGGGTATGGGAATTAATTTTTCTGATCCTGAATGGGATGCACTGTTCAAGGTAGAACAGACTAATGCTGATCCTGCTGCGAGAAAAGCGGCTTTTGAAGAAATTCAGCAAAGATGGACTGTTGATGTTCCTACTACACCTCTGTTTCAGGGTAATTTGTATGTATTTACAAATCCAAAAGTTTCAGGTGTTAAAATTGGACCAACATTAATTTTTAATTATAATCAACTTGAAATAAAATAAGTAATTCTCAAAATTCCGGATCTAATTTAAGATCCGGAATTTTTTTATAAAGATGGTAATATGAAAGGACTTTTACGTTACGCTGTTACAAGGATTCTATTAACGATTCCAATGATATTTATTCTTCTGACCATTGTTTTTCTGGTTTTAAGGGTTATGCCCGGCGATCCGGTATCTGCCATGCTCGGGGCACACGCTCCTGAGAGGGTAATTGAAGAAAAGAAAGAGGAACTGGGTTTAAATAAACCCATTGCTGTTCAGTACTTCAACTATCTTGTGCAAATAGCCCACTTTGATCTGGGCGAATCAATGGTATTAAAACAGAAGGTTAGTGAGCCAATTAGGGAGAAGCTTCCTGCTACAATTGAGCTGACCCTTTTAGGTATGTTTTTTACACTTCTTATTGGGGTGCCTTTGGGTGCGTATTCTGCAAATAAAAGAAGAACTGGAAGGGACTTTGCCATAAGGCTCTACGGTAATATTGCATTCTGTATTCCTGTTTTCTGGATGGGATTGATGCTTCAGCTTATTTTTGGAGTCTGGCTCGGCTGGCTGCCTATTGCAGGCAGAACAAGTGCCAGGATTTTATCCTCGCAATTTTCCAGGACAGGGTTTTATTTAATTGATACTCTTATGGCAGGGAATTTACGAGCCTTTACCGATGTTGCCATTCACCTGATTCTTCCTTCTCTGACACTGGGAATTGTTCTTTCCGGAGTTTTTGTTCGCCTTACCAGAGCTAATATGCTGGATGTTCTTAAGAGTGATTATATTCTTGCTGCAAGAGCCCGGGGTGTTAGTGAAAAATATGTTGTGTACAAGCATGGACTTAAAAATGCATTTATACCTATTCTTACTATGCTGGGACTTCAGTTTGCCATACTTTTAGCAGGAGCGGTTCTTACAGAGACTACTTTTTCCTGGCCTGGAATGGGAAGGCTTCTAATGGAGAGAATCTATCTTCGCGATTATCCTACAGTGCAGGGAGTAATTGTTGTTTTTGCACTCCTTGTCAGTGTAATATCGCTTCTTGTTGATCTTCTTTATGCTGCCATAGATCCAAGAGTAAAGTATTGAGTGTTCCGGAGGCTAATAAATTGAAAACCAAAGATAATAATAATCTGTCAGTCCAGGGAGCAAAATATTCTCCATCGTATTTATTTAGAAAAGTTATATCCTCAGTAAGCAAGGCTAATAAAACCTATGGCATAGAATGGTGGATAATGGTTTCAGGTGCTTTAATTGTACTTTTTATGATTTTTACTGCATTTTTCCCCCAGACTATTGCTCCATATTCACCGGAAAATCAGGAAGCAGGCCCTCAGCTGGCAGCCCCGGGGCCTGCCCATATTTTTGGT
>JALTGJ010000497.1 GCA_027077185.1 Spirochaetales bacterium
GTTTCTATTTCTTCTTTACTTGCAAGCTGTTCTATATTGAGAATTTTTGAGGGTGATGGCAGATGCAGACGACTGGAAATTTTCCGAATCATTTTTTCGGAAGTGCCCAGTATTAAAATCCGTTTAAATTTTTCTTTTTCCAGTGTTCTTACCACACTCATTTTATGTTTTTTATCATCAAATACAGCAGTTTTAATAGCTCCAAGATAAGTTTTTGCTTTTTTCGCTGATTTTCCTGCAATAATTTTCTGATCCCGTATTAGTAATCCATCGTCTATTATAAGTTCTATCCCGAACTTCTGTGCAACAAGTTTTGCCCTGAAACTTTTTCCTGTTCCGCTTTTTCCTACCAGAGCATATGTTTTTACACCCTTCATAAGCCAGTTTAAGTGTCTTAAAAGTCTAATCATTTAACAATTATATACATTGTCCTATGTATATACAATAAGCTTTTATTATTCAGGCTTGTGCGATGTATTGTACCCAACGTACAACTGGCTTTGGTTTTCCTGTAGAGCCTATCTGTTACCATGTTATGCAGCCAGGTTAGAAGATTTTCCGGTTGCAGTATGGTAATTGAAGGAAAAAATGATTAACTTAACAGTGAGGTTTTAATATGTGTTTTAATGCTTCCCTTTCCCAGACAATGGATATTCTCGAAAAACAGTTTAATGCAGTAATTGATGGTGATAATCTTAAACAGATATATTTCCAATCTGCATTTTCGTTGCCATACTGGCCTTTGCTTAAAGCAGAAGATCCGAATAACTTTAGATTTCTCCAGTGGGGACTAATTCCCTTTTGGATAAAAAATATGGAGTCGGCCAAACAGATCCGGATAAAAACATTGAACGCCAGGTTTGAAACATTGAGTGAAAAACCATCTTATCGTAATCCGGCAGATCATAACCGCTGCGCTGTTGTTGTTGATGGATATTTTGAATGGAAAGATATTAACGGCAAAAAATATCCCTACCACCTCTATATGCCGGGGAAGAAACCATTTCTTCTGGCAGGAATCTGGGACCGCTGGATTAATGGAGACAACAAGGATGTTTTTGAGACTTTCTCTGTAGTTACAACAGAAGCCAGGGGAATAGCAGCAGAGATACACAATACAAAAAAGAGAATGCCCTTTATTCTGGATAATAAAAGTCTTGATTTATGGATGGATGAAGGTAAGGATTTTAGGGGTATTAAAGAAAAACTTGTTCCAACCTGGAAAGATCTTCAGGCCCATCCGGTATCTAAACTTTTGACATCCAGAACTAAGAAGACAAATGTTCCGGAGGTACAGGAAAGGTTTCGTGAGTTCTAAAATTATTTTTTATAGTAGTTTTCAGATAATACACATGATATTATTTAACAAAAGATATAAGTAATAGAAGTTTGGAGAAAAATAAATTTCATTGTATTATAGGTATTAACCATGTAGTGTTATTCGAGGAGTAGTATCTTCCTCTGTTCACTATATTTATACAAAAAAAGAGTTAAAATGGTTGAGAAATGTTAAAGTAACAGATAAAAGAGCGTAAAAACATCCTATTTTTTAAATACCACGTTTTTATGTATAAAAGATATAGATAAGGATTATAAAAAATGGATAAAAAAAAGCTTTCTGAACGGGATATTATTACAAAGTTTATTATGCCGGCAATTAAAAAAGCTGGATGGTCTATCGAAAAACAGGTCCGTGAAGAAGTTTTTTTTACCAATGGCCGTATTTATGTAAAAGGGAATAAAACGGCCAGGGGTGAAAGAAAACGAGCTGATATTATTCTCTATTATAAGCCAAACATACCTATAGCAATTATTGAATCAAAGGATAACAATCATTCTATTGGAGCAGGAATGCAGCAGGGAC
>JALTGJ010000498.1 GCA_027077185.1 Spirochaetales bacterium
ACAAAGTTCAGCACACAATCCTCATTATTTATATTTCTTGACAGTTGTAAACTGAGGTTATATTATCTTTTTTATGAAAGATAATATTACAGATAATAAAATAAATAATTTGAATCAATTAGAACAAATTGCAATGACTCTGGCTTCCAAGTCACTGATTATTCCTGGAGGAGACAGACATGAGGATTTATTGCTTGTAAAATATTACGAGGATAAAGACTACATTAACAGGGTTATACTGGTAGGAAATGCTAACAGTATCAAAAAAATATCAGAAGAAATTGGTGTTGTTATAAGCCCCGAAAATATAATAAATGCTGAAACCCATGAGGAGATGGCTAAAAAAACTGTAGAAATAGTAAATAATGGTGAGGCTGATATTATTCTTAAAGGGGGAATATCTACCCCGGTATTAAACAGGGAAATTATTAAAATTAAAGTACATAACACAATATCTCTGGTAACCCTTTTTCAGGCAGAATGTATTGGCAATGGCCGACTGTTTCTTTTAACAGATCCGGGGGTTACAGTTGATTGTAATTTTGAGCGAATGACGGATCTTGTAAATCATGCTGCAGATGTTGCAAGTACTGTGCTTGGAATAGAAATGCCTAAGGTTGCACTTTTATCTGCAAATGAGAAAGTAATACCATCTTTACCCTCTACTGTGCTTGAAGACAGACTTACAAAAAGTAACTGGGATAATAAGCTTGTTTACGGACCCCTGTCATTTGATCTTGCGGTTGATCATGAATCTGCAAGAATAAAAGGAATATATGGAAAAAAAGGGGAGCTTATTGCAGATGTTGCCGGAAAGGCTGATGTTCTTGTTTGTCCTGGACTAGATTCTGCAAATATACTGTATAAGGTTATTATGAGCATGACTGCACACAATCTGGCAGAGACTGCCAGTATTACCATGGGTGTAAAGGTTCCCTATATAATACTTTCAAGGGCGGAACCCGAAATATCAAAGATAAATTCTGTGGCACTGTGCTGTATTATGGCTGACAGGAAGGGATAGGGTGAAAGAAAATCCAGAAAGTATTGTTTTAAACAATCTTGTAGATGAGAATATAAATCAGCTGTCTGCAGGAATGGATCTTCTTAAAATAATTTCTAATGATAATTATATTTTTGCAGAAAATACTTTGTCACCCTGGATGAGTGGTATTGGTAAGCACTTCAGACATATAATAGATTTTTATGACCGATTTGTTAATCAGGTTCCTTCAGTTAATTATGATCTTCGGAAAAGGGATCTGGAAATTGAAACCAGTAAAGATGCTGCTTTTTCCAAACTTAAGAGTTTAAAAGAAGAATTGGCTGTATTTAAAAATATGGATTCCAGTTTAAAAATAGTTCTATACCAGGGTGATATTCCAAATAGTAAGAATAGTAATATTGTAAATTCTACTCTGGGACGTGAGCTGCGCTATTTAATTGAACATACAGTTCATCATTATGCTATTATATCAATGTTTATCAAGCATTTGGGGTATTCTGTACCTTACGGTTTTGGTATGGCTCAGTCCACAATTGAGTTTGAAGCAAAACATAAACCCTGCTAATTTTTTTTGCCGGTTAAATTTCCTTTTATTTCCGGCCATTTTTTATCTGCATTTGTAATCATTGATTCAATATCAGCTAAGAATTTTCTTCTTGTAGAACTGCTGTAGTTAAGATATAGTCTCCCGTCAATTATATCCCAATATTTTGGTTTACCCGGTGCAAGTTTCCCATAGCTCATAGCCCATGCACAGTATCCTCCGTATGCAGGAGCATACTTATCCGGATCTTCTATAAATAGATTTAGATTTGATTCTGAACTAAAAAGCCATACAGCATCC
>JALTGJ010000499.1 GCA_027077185.1 Spirochaetales bacterium
TACTATACCAATTATAGTTGTCATTAGAACAACTGTTATTGCAGTCATAAGAAGTAGGATGAAATAGAACAGATTCGTTTTTATTCCCCGTATTCTTGCAAACTCCTCATCAAAACTAATTGCCTGAAATTGATGGTAAAATATAAATCCCATAATAATAACTACAACATCAAGAATACTCAGCATAATAATATCAGCTTTGGAAATTATTAAAATATTTCCAAATAAATACGTCATAGGGCTTATATACCCAGGGGTTTTTGCTATAAAAAGAAGTCCTAATGACATTCCTGTTGCCCATATTGCCCCAATTACTGTATCTTCTCTTTCCTTTGCCTTTATGCTTATATATCCAATTATCAGTGCGGCAATTATAGCAGCAGCAAGTGCTCCCATTAGAGGGTGAAGCCATGTTAGATTGTATTTTACACTTAGATAGAGACTTATACCTATGCCTGCAAGCACGGAATGCGCTATTGCACCTGCTAAATAGCTGATTCTTTTTATTGTTACCCATGTCCCTATAATTCCAAAGGGGATACTCGAAAGTAGCCCTGCAAAGAAGGCATAGCGGATAAAAGGAATCTGCGGATTAAGTATGGCAGACCAAAAATCACCCATCAGTTTTTCTCCTTTCGACTAATAATGGGTCCCCGACACTCTGTGTCGCCCATTTTATCTTCTTTAATATCATGCCGTACAATTCGCATATTATCATTGTAAAGTTCTCTTATATGCTCTTCTGTAATACCGCTGGTGGGGTGAATGTGTACCTTTTTATTAACACATACAACCTTATTAACAAGTTCAGATACAAAGCCCAGATCATGGGTAATTAATAGTATTGTCAAATTCTTTTTTAAGTTGTTCAGCATAGAGGACATTTTGTATTCTACTTCGGCATCCACATTGGCAGTTGGCTCATCGAGAAGAAGAATCTGCGGATCTGTTGTAAGGGCTCTTGCAATTAGAACCCGCTGTCTCTGTCCTCCTGATAGATCAGAATATGGTTTATCTATTAAGTCACTAATACCAACCTCATTCATAGCTTTTTCTGCAATATTTTTATCTTCCCTGGAGTGACCAATGGCAAAATTTCTAATTCTTCCCATAAGGACAACATCGGACACGGATACCGGGAAATTAGGATCAAACAGAGAGAATTGAGGTACATATCCTATAATATCCCTGCTTTTAACAGGTGTCTGTCCGTGGATAAAAATTTTACCTGAATTCGGAGTATATAAACCGAGGATCAACTTTGCAAGAGTAGTTTTTCCGCCCCCGTTTGGTCCCAGAATTGATATAAAATCACCTTGGTTTATTACAAAATTTACATCTGTAAGAACCGGGTCAGAATCATATCTAAAGTTAACTTTATCAAATTTAATTGCTTCCATTATAGATTGATAATAGTACTTTGCATAATTTTGGTAAAGCTTTTACTTGCAGATCTGATTTTTATGTATATACTAATAAGTCAGAGAGTTTTTTAGTAAATGTTTTTGTTTTAATAATGGAGTTATAATTATGGCTGAAAGAATTGGAGATGGTCTGGTAAGAATTGGTGCAATGACGGATGATCAGAGGGACACTGTTCTTAAGATGCAGGACAATGGTGATGAAAGAATGTTTGGAGAGATAGCCATCGATCTTGAATTTATTGATGACAAGGCCATTCTGGATTATCTGGGTTCCAAAGGACTGTAAATTTGATAATTCTTCAGGATGGTAAATTTAAAAAATTGTGGGATGCTGTTGTTTTATTAACTGCTGTTTTTTCTGCAGTTACGGTCCCGGTTATAATAGTTTTTGATATTTTTAGTGATTTGTTTATTAGTATTTCAATCTGGTTTGTAACTTTTATTTTTTTTACCGATATTATAATTAATTTTAATACTGCAATATCATATAAGGGAAAAGTAGTTTCCGACCGGAAAGAAATTGCTGTAAAATATTTTCGAACCTGGTTTTTTGTCGATTTTTTAGCAGCCCTTCCATTGGTTGGAATAGGTAACCTTATTAAGATTAATCAATTGGCCAAAATTGTCAGTGTTCTGCGTTTAAACAGGCTTTTAAAATTATTAAGAATAAGAAAAACATTACAGAAATTAGGTGGAAGGAAAGTTAACCCGGCTATCCTGCGATTGGTTTTACTGGTTTTCTGGGTTATAATGGCAGCTCATACCATAGGGTGTGCCTGGATTATGATGACAGGTAATCCTGAAAATCTATCTGCTTTCGACCTATATGTCCGGGGTTTCTACTGGACTACGACTACTCTGACAACAATTGGATACGGGGATATTCTTCCAAATTCGACAAATCAGATTATATTTGTAATTTTTGTAGAATTCATTGGTGCAGGTATGTATGGTCTTATTATTGGAAATATAGCAAACCTTATTGCAAATATTGATATTGCCAAAACCCAGCATAATGAAAAAATGGAAAAATTAAATACCTTTCTCCGGTATAGAGATATTCCACAGGATCTGGGTAAAAAAATAAACTCTTACTTTGATTATCTTTGGCAGACCAGAAGGGGGTATGACGAGTCTTCTGTTTTAGCAGAACTTCCTGCATCACTAAAAACCTGGGTATCATTGTTTCTAAATAAAGATATTATAGAAAAAGTTCCATTGTTTGAAGGTGCTTCTGAAGAATTTATAAAAGAGACAATTATGAACCTTAAACCAGTTGTATATACTCCTGGTGATTATATTGTTACAGCTGGGGAACTTGGTTTTGATATGTTTTTTATCAGCAAGGGTATAGTGGATGTTGTATCTGCAGACGGCAGCACTGTGTATGCTACTCTTTCAGACGGGCAGTTTTTTGGAGAGATAGCACTTCTTTTAAGTATGCCCAGGACAGCTTCTATTATTGCCAGGGGTTACTGTGATCTATACAGCCTGGATAAGGAAACCTTTGAGAGAATCTTGGGCAGGTATCCTTCTTTTGCCGAGACAATCAAGGAGTTGGCTGAAGCCAGACGAGATGAAATAAATAGTGCAAAGATGAAAAAAGAAGATATCGGTTCTGATGAAGATCGGGAATATACTGTTCCGGATAAAATAACTGGTCTGGTAGCGAATGCTTCCGGTTCTGAAATTAAAATATCCTGGAATGGAGTTAAGGGTTTTGGACATTATGAACTTGTACGACGTATTCCAGGATCAAATAAATGGGTTTTTCTGGATAAAAATCTTCTTGAAGATAATTGTATAGATGATAGCCCCGGAAACATTGCAAGGCACGAATACAGGGTAAGAGCGGTAAATGTTTCCGGTCCCGGTCCATGGAGTAATATTTTAACTGTATAAAATTTGTATAAACCTGTTCAGCAGCTTATTTTTCTAACACAACTTGATTAATATACATTACGAAATCACTATATTGTTATTTTGTGATATTGTGAAAAATAAATTAATATTTAATATTTTAGGAAAAAATAAATAATTTTGTAGTTTTTGAATTGGTATTTTTAAAAAAAGGTGGTATGCTTGGTTTTATAGATATGGAGATAATATGACTAAGCTCGTATGTCGCAGGTATTTTGGCAAAATAATAATTTGCATTTTACTATTTATACTTCCTCTATTTTCAATTAGTTCACAGGAAAAGACTGATTATAATCAATTCTATGCCTTTCCTGTTTCCATAGGAGTTGATTATATAGGTCTTAGCCCTTTTGTGGATTATGGTTTTGATGCTACCCTTACAGAGATTTCGGGGATTGTCAGGTACCCAATTCCAGCAATGCCTCAGCTTCAGCCAACACTTAGGGCTGGAATTTTAAGTTTTGTTGATCTTAACAGAGATGAACCTGATAAGTGGAATCATACTCACTACTTTGGATCCCTTGGAGCCCTCTGGTCAAACCGGTTTTCCAAATCATTTGAATTGAGCGGAGAATTGAGTGTTGGCCTGTCAGAGGCTGTTTTTCCCAGTATTGATCCCTCCGGAACATCCCGGGGTGCACTTAATCTGCTTGCAAGTGCAGGGATAAGAGCTTCTCTTGATCCTTCCTACAATTTTAGTATTGATATCCACCCAACTCTTAAATATATGAAATATATAGGTGATGCACAAACTTTCGATCTTTTTGATGGATTTTCTTTTGGAGTGGGGTTTTCCGGCCACTATAGATTCGGAACTGATCCGGATGCACCCCAGGCGATTATTAGAAGTATTAAATTTGATATAAAAAGATTTCCTGCTGTTTTTGCAGCTATGCAGAGCTACTATGTAACAAACCCCATTGGTAAGATTTCAATTACCAATACTGAAGATTTTGCTATTCATGATGTGGACGTATCTTTTTTTCAGGCTGGTTTTATGGATAACCCGACAAAAGCTGTAACAATTCCGGAAATGAAAGCAGGAGAGACTGTTTCTGTTGATATTTTTGCATCTTTCAATGATGCTGTTTTTTCCAAGAATGGTGTTACCCCTTTAACGGGTGAAATAAAAGTTGATTACCTATGGCGGAACAGACCTGTTAATCAGGTTGCATCTGTATCCTACGATCTGGAGGATAAGACTGCCTTGACCTGGGATGATGACAGAAAAGTTGGGGCCTTTATTACATCGGCAGACAGTGCCCTTAGAAATTATGCCAGTGCTATTAAACAGTATGTTAAGGATGATGTAGTTCCAAATTTTTCAGATGCCCTCCAGGCGGCAATACAGATATACTATGCCCTTGGTGAGTTGGGTATTATCTATCAGATAGATCCTACCTCTCCCTTTACAACTGCTCAGGAAAATCCTCAAATAGTTGATTCTATAAGTATACCAAGGGATACACTTACACGATTAACCGGGGACTGCGATGATCTTACCGTAACTTATACCTCTTTACTGGAAACTCTTGGTATTGAAACGGCCTTTATAACTGTTCCGGGTCATATCTATGCTGCCTTTAATACCGGGGTTAAATCCAAAGATTATCGAAAAATATATAATGATAAAAGTATGACTTTAAGTATTGATGGAAGTTTATGGGTACCTGTAGAGATAACTTTAATTGGTACAGATGATTTTCTGTCTGCCTGGAGGGTAGGTATTATGGAGTTTGCTGCAGTAGCGGATACTCCGGATCAGCGTCATATAATTAAAACCAGGGATGCCCAGGAAGTATTTAGGCCTGTGGGGCTTACAGAAACAGATCTTGGATTGCAGTATGGAAGTAAGTCAGCTATCGTCAAGAACTTTAAAAGAGATATGGATAAACTGATTGATAATGTAATTGCAGACTATAAGGACAGAGCTGCAAGTTCAAAACGAAAAAGAGATTTTAATAAACTTGGTATAATAGCAGCTCAGTTTGGAAGAACTGCAACTGCAGAAGAGGCTTTTAACTCGGCACTGTCCCTGGATAGAAATTATCTTAATCCCCAGATAAATCTGGGTAATTTGTACTATATGGAAGAGGAGTATCAGGAAGCTCTTCGTAATTTTCTTGGTGCGGAAAGAATAATGGCAGAAGCAGGAAAACAGAAATCCCGGGTTTATCCTAAAATTTTGTTAAATATTGCACGTACATATTACGAACTGGAGAATTATGACCGTGTTGCAGATTACTACAACAGAGTAAATAATATCGATCCGGTACTTACGGCTAAATATACCTATCTCCACGGCGAAAGCGGCGGAAGCCGCGGTGCTGATGCAGGTGCTTTCAGCGAGATTCTGTTTGTGGATGAAGAGGAATAGAAAATGACTGGCAGAAGTAATAATTATAGGAAACTGTTAACTAATATATTT
>JALTGJ010000500.1 GCA_027077185.1 Spirochaetales bacterium
AAAGTCTCTGGATAAAATAAAACTGGATTACAACTTAATTTTAGACCATTCTATAAACGGATTTAACACCATTACAGAAATTATTGGAAATATGAAACACATCTATGGTAATAAAAACAACAGAAAGGAAAAGGTTAATATAAAGGAAATTATTTCAAGAACAATTGAATTTTTCAGAGTCTCACATAATAGAGATAATTACACAATTGAAACAAACATCCCGGAAAATCTATTTATCTACATCAATAGTGGTGAATATTATATTGTATTCTCAAATATACTGACCAATGCTCTGGAGTCCATTGATTTAGAAGAAAAAAAAGGGATAATAAAAATAGCTGCTTCCAGAACCAATGATTCTATTAATATAATAATTTCTGATAATGGAATTGGCATTCCCGAAGAAATTAGCAACAGGATTTTTGATCCTTTTTTCTCTACTAAAACAGTAAAGTATAATCTTGGACTAGGACTTGCGCTAAGCAGAGAGATTGTGGAAGCAGACAATGGCAGTATAAAAATTGAAAATATACAAAGTGAAGGTGCCAGAGTAACTATATCTATCAGGGAGTTTTTCGACAATGTGTAAAATTAAACCATTTTTTTTACTTATAGTAATTTCAATTGTTTTAACATCCTGTTCTTTTTTTAATAGAAACATATCACTGGATACAAGTCCATGGCAGATGAGCAAAATAAACTCTAAAAACTTTAATAAAAATAACCTTAAATATTTACAGAAATATACTAATCTGGATACTGAAGTCTCCTCATTTTCAAATTTTTACCTGGGAGATGTTACTGGGAACGAAGAGAAGGAAATTGTACTTATTTCCAAAAACACCATTTCTATTTTCAGTCTGAATGGTAAGCTGATAAAAAAGAAAACCTTTGACGAAATGAATTTCGGAACCGGGATTCTTGCAGATATTGATAATGATTCCAAACAGGATATTATTATAGGGGCCGCCAGGAGTAAGGGTGTTAATATAATGGTCTATTCCGGAGTATTGGAACCTGAAGTAAATTTTTTATATTCTGATATATATGATGCGGAAACAAAAATACATTTTTACCATGACGGAGATATATATTTCAGCACAAAATCAACACTACATACCCCACCAAAAATTGTTGGAGCTTTTAACCCCTCTAAAGAAGAAATTAGCTGGAACTATTACACAGGTCCAGCTCCTCTGGATATAGCTGCAAATAATGATTTAACAAAGCTGACCATTTCCAATACACCTGCAAATTTAAACGGCCTTACTATGGATGAAGATACAGTAGCCGATCATTCAAAGTTTAGAAACAGTATTTACGTACTTGATAAATCAGGAAATCCATTAACTCAGATATCCATTGGCCCTGAATACAGATCCGGTGAATTTACAGATGGAGGTATTTCATCTGTAACGGAACGCTTATGTGATATTGATAATGATGGTACCGATGAACTCCTTGTAGGAATTAATAGAATATCTGATTTTTACCAGGGAAATGCAGCTTTGGAACTAAGGTCCCTGGATGGAAAAATTCTGAACAGGAAAGAGTTCCTTCCAAATACAGAGATTGAATTTTCATTCTTTGATACCAGGAAGGGCAAAAATATTGCTGTACTTCTTAAGCAGAAGGGATTTTTTTACATTTTGGATAAAAATCTCTCAATACTCAGCCAACGGGATATGAGTAATCTAAATGGTGAGTTTACACTTCAGGAAAGCGGAGACTACAACGGAGACGGACTGGTTGAGCATTTAGTAACAGTTGGAAACAGATTATTTATTTTTAATTCAAAACTGGAAATACTCTTTAGTTCTCCATTTCTTTCTTTTATCAAAAATGCCTCATTTACTATCGACAAAAACAACAATCCTATCCTTATTGTTCAAAGTAACAAAATTGACATCCTGAAGCCGGGCAAAAAGGAGATAGGATATGTTTCAGTATTTACAGATCCTCCTGGTGCTGATATTTTTGTCGATGGGGAGAAATTAACTATAAATCCTGTTTCCGGAGTACTGTCTCCCTTCCCTCCAGGAAAACTTTCTTTCCAGGCAAAGATGGATGGCTTTGAAAGTAAAACAGTATCTGTTACTGTTAAAGCAGGTAAGCATATTACTCTTGATCTTAAACTAGAAAATTTTTCCGAAAAAAAAGATATGCCGGTCAGACAACCATTCGAATTAGATCCCATTCCAGCACCGGCTGTTCCAGTTAGAAAATGGGAGGATATTCACCTTCTTCGCACAATGAATAAAAACCCTGAAGAAATCCTAATTAAACCATATTTAATAGATTTGGCAGGAGACAGTTCCAAAGATCTACTTTTCAGGTCAGCAGAAGACGGAACCTATAAAACTTATAATCTGTCAATGCAGCTGTTAAGTCAGTTTCAGCTTCCATATGATTATTCCATTATTAACGTAGAACTGGATCCACTTGATCCGGATAGAAACAGTAAAACAGACTTACTGGTTAAGCAAAGATATAATGAAGGATTTTCGATTATTACTTCCCAGGGGAAAGTATTGTATTCCAAAATAATAGGACGTTTCCCGGAATCAGTATTTGGTTCTGGGTATCTTAATAAAAACAATAATCTTTATTTTTCAATAAACAGCGGTTATTCCCAACAGCCCAGAGGAATGATTGGAATTAATTTTTTTAATGATAAAATTAATTTCTTCTCTCCAACAGCAGCAGCACCAATACGTCTGATAATGAGTCCGGAAAATATTCTGCTGGCTTCTATTCACACTCCTACTAATGGAGCAGTAATTCAATATCCGAATGGTGATATAGCAAAGGATTCAGAATATTATATTTATATGACAGATCTGAGGGGAAACCATCTTGATACAAGTTTTAATCCTGAATTTAAAGATAATAACGGGATTCTGCAATACTACCTGGCTGATTTAAATATGGATAATGAAAAAGAAACATATATGGTTGCCAATAAAACAAACTACTATACCGGCAGAAGTAAGATAGTTAGAATAAATATGATAAAGGGAACAATTTCCAGACCCCTCTTTACATCAGAACCTGATGTGCAAATATATATGCATTCTGTTCTAAAAAAGGATTTTAACAATGTTCTTGCTATTTACTTACGAAAACCCAGAATACTATATTTTCTATCACAGAATTTTGATATTCTAAAAACTATTAATATTGAAGATAAGGGGCTTTCAAATAATTGGCTTTTTCCTGATCTTAATGGAGATGGAACTTCTGAGATGATAATCTGGGATAAAAAAGGATTTAGTATTTATGATCTGGAGCTCAATATTCTTTTAGGAATTGAAACAAAAACAGACAGCGGTGATCTAAAGCGCCTGCTTCTAAATGACATAGACAGTGATGGTAAAGATGAAATTATTCTTATTTCGGATAATTCTGTATCTGTTTACGGCTACTAGTTTCCTGCTGAACAACGGATGCTTTAATTATAGTCCAAAAACTCATATTGATTCAAACCAGACTGGGTTTAACAGTAAATATTTATTCTACGTTAACACCGGCACTATGAATTTAGTGGAAAAAAAATCAGTAAATTTCACTAATCCAATAAAATTCTATAAGAATTCAATTTTTATCAGTGATTTCAGAGGGAACAAAGATCCGGAAATTGCTATTTCCGGAGGAAAAAAATTAACAATATACAACATAAATGGGGATCTTCTACTTGAAAAGGTTTTTAAAAAATCCTATCAGCCTTCATTTGTATTTGATATTGATAAAGACGGAAAATCTGACATAATTCTGAGGACAAGTACCTCACCAAGGAATGAAATAGTCATAATTAATGGTGCAGGAAATATAATTTCAAACTTCCTGGAGGATAAATCATCTCAAAATTTTTCTTCAATAATTCCCATCGGGATTCTCCAAAATCGTTTACTTGCAACAGCACGTTCAGCATTTCCGGAGGGAGAAAGGGGAATACTATGTTTTAATCCATTCAGCATGAATCTTCTATACACTTTTTATACTCCTGATCCAATAGGAATTTCTATTCTTGAAAGCGATACTCCCAATCCGGTCATAATCCCATCCTACAAAACCCATAATGACGGTATTTTTCGAAAGTATGCAAAGGAGAGTGACAATAGAACAGATGAAGACTATGAGAAAGTCGGAGCCTTTCTAAAAATAGATCTAAATGGAACACCTCTGAAGGAATATGAAATATTAAACCGCAATAATATTATTCTCGGAACTCTTGAATATAAAACAATACCTGGTTCTGAGAAGGAAATAGTACTTTTACACTATCTTTCTGACAGCAATAATAATTTTTATCATATTCTAAAAATTGACACTCAGACAGGGGCAGTAATTTCCCAGGGAGTAAAACAAAGAGGTAATTATCTGGACAGTGTAATAGTTCCCTTAAAAAAAGACTTTCGACTGCTTACCACTATCAAAAAGGATAACAGATATTATTTAATTCAGTTTTCCAGCAGTCAGAAACAAATTGGAATTATTTCTGTAAATAGCAGACCAATTCTAAAACAGGTTGTTATTAACAATGAAAAAGATGAATACCTGGTTCTTATAATTTTATCAGATGGGATTTATACTCTAAATGAAAATATAGAGCTTACCAGGATAATTGAAGGTGAAAATTTTCTTGACATAAAACTTTATAAGTATAAAAACAAAAAATATGCTATCCTCTTACAAAAAAGAGGGTTCAATATCTATATTTTTTAAAGCTTACTTTAAGCTGTATGAAACAGGGTGAAAATATATTTTGTAACAAAAAAGCCCCCAAATATTAACCACAGGTATAAAACTGAGGCAATATAAACAGGTTTCATTCCAACACTTTTAAATTTCTTTATATTAGTTTCCATCCCCAATGCAGTCATTGCCATGGTAAGTAAAAAGGTATCTATGGTATTTATAACCGATATAAGTGAATCCGGAAGAAGTCCCAAAGAATTAAAACCTGCTACAGCAATAAACAGTACCGCAAACCAGGGAATAGTAATTTTAGTCTTTTGTTTTTCTTTTATACTTTTACCTGACCGGAACAACCAGAGGCTAAGAATAATAAGAAAGGGCGCAATAAGCATTACTCTTATCATTTTTACTATTACAGCATTTGTTGCCACTGTCTCATTAATTGCATTCCCGGCTCCAACTACGTGAGCTACTTCATGAATAGTTCCGCCAATATACAGGCCCATTTCTGTGGGATTAAAGGGTATCAACCCTGCTCTATAAGCCAGGGGATACAAAAACATTGAAAGAGTTCCAAAAATTACCACAGTCGAAACTGCAACAACACTTTTATAGGGTTTTGAATTTAATACCGGTTCTGTCGCCAGGATTGCCGCTGCGCCGCAAATTGAACTTCCTGCGCTAATTAGAATCGTTGTTTCCTTATCAAACTTAAAAACTTTTGTTCCTGTAAAATATCCAATAATAAAGGTAGAAAAGACCATAACTGTACTTACAAGAATTCCACTTAGCCCTACATCGGCAATATTTTGAAAAGTAAGCCTGAACCCATATAATATAATTGCCAGTCTTAGCAATTTTTTAGTTGAAAAATGTATTCCCGGCACCCATTCCTCAGGTAATTTACTTCTTAAGGTATTTGCATAAAAAACACCAATTACAATACCAATAATTAATGGAGATATAGCTAACTTTGAAAAGAATGGAAAATTTGAAATTGATACTGCTGTCATCGAAAATAATGCTACAAATAGTATTCCACTTAGCGTATGTCCCCTGTTTTCT
>JALTGJ010000501.1 GCA_027077185.1 Spirochaetales bacterium
ATATAGCACATCAGATCCGCATATTCCCAATCCTGCAATACCATGGTTTACATAAGTGGGTAAATCGGAATTTTTTACAAGAAAAATTTTTAAATTACCGGATTCATCATAACTGACCAGTTTTCTGTTATCAAAAGAGAAACTTAATCCTTTTTGCTCAAAAAAATTACTTACATCTTCCAGTAATCTGCCTTTTGGAAGAGCAAGAGTTAATGGTTCATTCTTGTTTTGTTTCATAAAATAGCAATCCTTCCGTTTTGTCTTATTCCTTCCGCTTTTTGTAAAGAGTCTATAAAGTTTGATCCGTTAACTGTTTCATATTCCGGTAAACTGAATTTTCTTCCCAGTTGTGATTCAATTTTTCGCAGCAGCAGAGAGAAACCTACAGATGGAGTACTAAAACCGAATTCTCCCAGTAGATTGTCATATCTGCCCCCTGATACTATTGCCGAGTCAACACCTTCAAGATATCCCTGAAATACTATTCCTGTATAATAAGGCTGATTCCCCACCTCACTTAGATCAAGAATAAAACCATTTTCAGATTCAAGTTTGTTTAAATTATCCATTATAATATTTAATTCGTCCAGGGCAGCTTTTTCTTTATCTGATATTGGAGTTTTGGCCTGAAGAATTAACTTGTTAAGCTCTTCTAATGTTCCTGTAAACTGGAACAGACTTACTAGAAGATTGACCCTGGTTTTATCTATTTTGGTTTCAAGCTTTATTTTCAGCCGGTCAAAGTCCCTATAACTTATCATTGTTATTATTTCTTTCAGGTCCTTTTCTTCGAAGTCTGTTGCTACAGCATTGAGAAGTTTTCTTGAACCTATGTGTATTGAAGGTTTAATTTCCAGAGCTTTGAATGTTGAATGCAGAAGCATAAGTATTTCCATATCAGCATTAAGGTCAGACTTTCCTATAAGTTCTACACCTGTCTGGAAAAACTCATTTTTTGAAATATCTTCTCTGTTCTGATGACGCAGAATTGTTCCGGAATAGCAGACTCTGACTGGTAAGTCACTGGGTTTTAAAGAAAGTCCCATTTGTTTGGCAAGGAAAAGTGTTATGTCCGACCGTAACATAAGGAGATCACCTTCTCTGTCAATAAGCCTGTATATATCCTTTTCCACAGGAATAAAATCCTGATAAATATCGAAAAAGTCAAAGACAGGTGTTTCAACCGGCAAATAGCCCCAGGAAGTAAATAATTTGCCCAGTTCCTGGTCAGCCTGTCTGTGTTTATAAGCATCTTCTATATAAATGGTCTCTGTACCCATGGGTACCTGAAGAGATCTGTTTAGTTTTCCTGTCAATGTGGAATCCTCCAATAATAATCAATAATCGTGTAATACAATCCAGTGAGTGATAGAATATCAGAGAAGATTCAAAGTGGAAAGGGGATGAGTTTGTTTATGGGAAAAATAGAAAAATTGATTATTATTACTTGTGTTTTAGTTTATTTGATTGGTTGTTCCCACATTGATTATTCAGTGGATTATGCAGATTCAGATAATAATAATCCAGAGTATTCCTTATCTTTTAACAGGACTGTTCTTCTTCCTCCATCTCAGAATCAGATCTATTTCGGTGCATTTCCCGATTTTGGGGGAAGGGAGGATCTGGTTAGTGAAAGACGGATTATCGATTTTGAGAAACTGGCAGGAAAAAAGATAGTCTGGGCCTATTTTTCAAATAACTGGTTTGAAGGGATTAATTTCCCACTAAAAGCAGTAACTGATATTCATAATAGTAATATTGTACCCTTTATACGTTTAATGCCCAGAAGTGATGATGAAAATTATCACGAAGAAGAAAAATATACCATGCAGAATATAATAG
>JALTGJ010000502.1 GCA_027077185.1 Spirochaetales bacterium
ACAAGTGCTTCCTGGCGCATAAGTGTTGACAGAGTAAGAACTTTTGCACCACCCAGGATTGCAGGTGTTACATAGGCTGTAATACACCCGGTAAAAACCAGGGTAACCCCCATTATCAATCCATCAAATGACAAAGGAATTACTACCCTGAAAAAACTTCCTATTTTCCCCGATCCAAGACTTAATGCGGCCTCTTCTACTTCACCGGGAACATTTTCCATTGCACTTACCAATGTAAGAATCATTATAGGAAGAAACAGCTGAAGCAGCCCAACTATAATTGCCCCCTCAGTATACATTAGATGAGCAGGTTGTTTCAAAACACCAATACCTGTCAGTGTCTGATTGACTACACCATACTTACCCAGAATAACAATCCATGCATAAGTCCTTGCTACCGGGCTTGTCATAAGAGGCAGAATAGCAAGGGACATTAGTATAGATTTTTTTCCGGCAGACATTTTAGTCATAAGATATGCAGAGGGATATCCTACTGCAACAGCAATAGGTGTTACAATCAAAGCCATTTTAAGGGTTCGTACAAATACAAGCCTGAACTGCTGATCCTGAAGGACTTCAAAATATCTGCTAAAAGAAACATTCCCCTCAGCACCTTTAAAACTTTCCAGAAGGACAAACAGAAGTGGTGAAAGAAAAAATATAACCAGGAAAACAACTCCCGGCCCAAGAAGTAAAAGTAATGTTCTTTTAAAATGAATCTGATTCATAAAGCCTCGCTGCAGATTAGTAAGAAGCCGGTCTATTGTCTGTCCAAGACCAGCTCACCTTACTAATCTAATTTCACATTTACATTATAAAAATTTCTATTTCAATTACAGCCAAAATTATTTTGAAAAAATCGTATTCCAGCGTTTAATCCAGTCTTCCTGAACATCCGCCATTGCTTTGTGATCAAAGAAATGAAGCCTGGATATTAATTCATCTCCATAAGTAAGATTTTTAGCAACTTCGGGTGGAAGTTTTATATCCGTTCTTGCCGGTGAATCCACCAGATCCATTGCCTCAGCTAACTGGACATCATAGGACAAAAGGTGATCTATATACAAATAAGCAAGATCCTCATTTTTTGTCCCCGCACCAATACTAACCATACTAAAAGATCCTACCAGACCTTCTTTTGGAATAACATTTGCTACAGGTAAACCGGAACCAAGTATTGTTCCCCATGCAAAACTTGAATAAGGTGCTGCATAGACTTCCTCCTGTGCAACAAGGGTATTAAGTTCAGATGATCTATTATAAGCAGTTACAAGACTGGGAACCAGCTCTTCAATTTTCTGCCAGCCCACATCAGTTGCATTATAATCACCTGCCCAGGCCTTGGAAAGCATGTAAACAATTGCAGGGCCATAGGTTGTTGTTATTGAAGGGATTGACAGGAACCCTTTCAGATCTGCCCTGGATAAATCTTTCCAGGAAGTTATTGCAGCAACTTTATCTGTCCTGTAAAAAAGGCCAAGATGCTGAATAGTGTATCCTATTGCATAGTTTCCGCCCAAAGGATCTTTAGCTGAATCCATTAAAGCTGAAAGATTAGTTAATCTGGAAGGGTCATAAGGTTTAATAATACCTTCTTCCTTTGCTTTATATGCCCAGGATCCGGCAAACAGGGCAACATCAACTAAGGGATTATCTTTACGGGCAACCATTTTAGTAAAACGGGCGGAATTATTTCCGGTTTCAACAATTATTTTAACACCGTATTTTTTTTCAAATGGTTTAATTATGTTCTTCTCAAGAAGATCCATATTGTAGCCCCACATCGAAACAGTTAATTCCTGTCCCTGGTAAGGCATATCATTGACTTCAGCGGCAGAGGGACTCTCCTTTTCAGCTGTTGCAAAAACCTGTGAACTTACTGCCAATAACACAAGCAGTATAATAAGTAAATTTCGTACTTTTCTCATACAATCCTCCATATTTATTATCGGTAGACAGTATGAAAAGCAGAATTTGCAAGTACAACATTACATGTTAACCGATTAACTATATTTTATACTAAATAATTTATATGTCAAGGATAAATCGCCAATTCAATACCCCAACCCACAATCCTTCTCACTTTTTTTACTTGACACCAGGCTGGTGCTATGTAATAAAGATGTTAAGCGGTTAATTTAATTTCATAAGAAAACAGAGAATTGGATATATGAGCAGTATAAAAGAAGTTGCAAAACATGCAGGTATCTCATCAGCTTCAGTATCAATTTATCTAAACGATAAAGAAACAAAGAGGGTCAGTTCAAAAACAAAAGAACGAATTGAACTGGCTGTAATGGACCTTAATTATCATAAAAATGTCTTTGCCAGCAGCTTATCAACACAAAAATCAAAACTAATAGGTATTATTATTCCAACAATACTTCCATTGTTTAACAACGACTTCACAAATACCCTGCTGTCCGGAATTCAAACCAGACTATCATCCTTTGGATATGGTCTTCTGTTTTTTCCTTCTTCTGCAGATACCTCTATTAAAATAGTAAAGGAGCAACTGGAAAAAAGTGCAGGATGTGACGGATATATTCTTTTTAGTACAGGATTTTGTACCATGAAGCAAATTATGAAAAATATTACTGAAGTACAAAAAACTCAGCGTCCATTTGTAACTCTGAATATTCCCCATGTGGAGGATGCAGTTAATCAGGTTCTGATCCAGGATCTGGATACCTCGACAGGGGTAAGATACCTCATAAAAAGAGGTCATAGAAAAATACTGCTGCTGCTGGGTCGATCCAGTGGCGAGCATGCTAAATATTTAAAAAAAGACTTTCAGTATATAATGGAAAATCATAACCTGGACTTTAGTGAAGATAAAATTCTGTATGGTGACTATTCTGCAGAAGAATCCTACACCAAAGTCAAAGCTGCTCTCAAAAAGTTTCCCGACACTACCGCAATCTGCTGTATGTCTGATATTATGGCTTCAAGTACACTCCAGGCAATTAGAGACACAGGAAAATCTGTCCCTGAAGATATCTCTGTAATTGGCAGAAACAATACACTCTATTCAAGACTGTCATACCCGGCACTTTCAACAATTGATCTTCATATGCATCAGGCAGGTTTAAGCTCAGCAAATCTGCTTCTCGATGCATTAAATGGGGGGACAGGAACTCAAAAAATATTTTTATCAGGATCACTCATAGAAAGAGACTCAGTCAGGACCTTTGGCAGGAAAAATGTAAATGAAAATTGATACTCTTTTTATCAATGCAAAAATCTATAACGTTTTTCTTAAGGAATGGGGAATAACAGATATTGCAATTCTTGGTGGAAAAATTCTTTACACAGGGAATTCAGAATCTATAAGCTTTACTGCAGATTCTACAATTGACTGCAAGGAAAAACCTCTTATACCCGGATTAATAGATATCCATCTCCATATAGAAAGTTCCCTTTGTACACCATCTGTTTTCGCTGACACAGTCCTTCCTCACGGAGTTACAACCGTAGTCTCCGAACCTCATGAGATTGCCAATGTTTACGGACTCTCAGGTATAGAAGAAATGATCAGAGTGTCAGAAGGAGCTGTTGTCGATATTTTTTACAGCGTGCCAAGTTCAGTACCTTCTACAAATTCCAAACTGGAAACAACCGGGGGAACAATAAATCATAATGACCTAAAAATCCTAATGAGGAAATACTCAAAAGTGATATGTTTAGGCGAAGTTATGAATTACAGCACCCTTATAAACAATTTCTCCAAAATTGTTTCCGGAGAAATAACATCAAAAACCATAGAACTGATAAACCAAACAATGAGTAACCACCCCCTTGCAGCAATTGAAGGACACTGTCCTTCTGTGAAAAATCTGGATCTGGCAAAACTACTCTACTTCGGGATTGATTCCGATCATTGTCTTCAGGATATTGAAGGTATGAAACAAAGATTTGCAAATGGTATGTTTGTAGAGCTTCAGGAAAAATCTGTTATTCCGGAAATAATAAACTATCTGCAAAGTAATAACGTTGAAGGGTTGTACAGTTTTGTCACCGATGATGTTCCTCCGGATATTCTGGAAGAAAAAGGACATTTAGATTATGTAGTAAGAAAAGCTCTTGGGTATGGTCTTTCTCTGGAGAATGCAATTATTGCAACCAGCCTGGCACCTGCAAAAAGGATGGGCTTTCGTGACAGGGGAATCATTGCCCCGGGAAAGATTGCAGATTTTATCCTTCTGGAAGACCTGTCCTCTAACTTTAATATTGTTTCAGTTTTTAAAAGAGGACTATTGGTCAAACCGAAAAAAGAAAACAAATCAGGGCATAAATTTAGTCCGGATTTTCTTGATAGTATTAATTTACCTGCACCAGCGGTTTCCAACTCATTGTTCATACTAAATGCTGATAAAAAATTTATCCGGAAAAATATGATCAAATGCCGTATTATGCGGAAAAACAGTAAAAATACATACACCGAATCTGTCTTCCGATATCTCCCTGTTCTAAATGGCAGGATTAACTGGCTCCATCCTGATGCAGATGTAAATCTTGTGCTAGTAATAGAAAGATATTCCGGTAAAGGCACCAGTGCTCAGGGCCTGATTGATGGAGTAAGACTGCATAACGGAGCTTACTGCACCAGCCATTCCCATGATCACCACAATATTCTTCTTGTTGGGGATAACATAGAGGATATGACAAAAGCCCTGGACTGGGTCATACAGCAGAAAGGGGGAATGTGCACCGCTTCCAGAGGGCACATACTCGCATCAGTTTCACTGCCTGTAGGAGGTATACTTTCTGAAGCCCCGATGAAAGAGCTGTCAGAAAATGTACAATCGGTACAGAAAACTCTAAGACAATTGGGAATTACCCATATAAATCCAATAATGTCTATGAGTACCCTATCTCTCCCTGTAAGCCCTGAACTTAAAATAACTGACAAAGGACTTATAGATGTCCGTGAATCCAAAATCGTATCATTGCTTGTAGAGTAGAAGCAAAAAAAGATCGTACCAGACTCTATCAATAATTACCAATCCAGCAGTTTCTGCTCTCCTTCCAGAGCTCTTATTTCTGTAACATCCTGACCTGCTTCAATAACACCTCTGTACACACCATCCTTATCATATACAGGATAGTATCTTATTAGCAGAAAACGCCCGTTCATTGTAAAATAAAATTCTGCCTCGTCCTTCTCTTTATTTCTAAAACCATCTATTATTTTTTGTACAATATGTGCACTCTTTGGAGGATGACAGTTCTGAACGGTTCGTCCAATAATTCCGGGACTACGGGGAAACATTCGTTCCTTTCCCTGAGAATAATAGAGAACTCTGTCATTTTCATCTATAAAACTGATGTCCAGAGGTAAAACTTTAAGCATCATATTAAGCTGTATACCTGTAAGACTTCCAACATCCAGAGGTATCTGTCCTGCTTCCACCCTGTCATTTTCAGAAGACTCCACAACACTTCCCTGATCAGTAGGCAGTTTTTCACCCCTGGCCTTTCTTGCTTCTGCGGCAACTTTGGCAAAATCAGGAATTCCTGTCTTAACAACATTAGGATCCCAAAGGTTCCCCGGCTTAACCCAGGCATAACCAATCTCACTTTCTCCTCTTCTAATCTGTTTCCAGGAAGTCTCAGGAAGCTTTCTCATTGCAGTGGGAAACAGAATTTTTTCTTCCATAAAAATCATACCCCTAAGAGCCTTTAGAAGTTTATTCACCAGGCTTTTTAATGCAGCCATATCATTGGAGAGAAGAGATGCATCT
>JALTGJ010000503.1 GCA_027077185.1 Spirochaetales bacterium
AAACTGAAGTTATATTTCTTATGAAAATATTTCAACAATCCGGGCATGAAGTTTATATTATAGATATTGGTGTTGCAAAATCTTCTTTGATCAGCTCTCAGATTGACTCAATCGAAATTGCCAAAGAAGCTGGACATTATTGGATTTCCCCTATGGATGTTTCCAAATCTGAAATGATTGATGTTTTAAAATCAGGAGTTTCAAAATTAATACCTAAGCTTTTTAACGAAGGTTTGTTTGATGCTATAATATCAATAGGCGGACTTCAAAATACTACTGTTGCAGTAAGTGCAATGAAAACATTACCTATTGGATTTCCCAAAGTTATAGTTTCCACAGTAGCCAGTGGGAAAAGACATTTTGAGACGATAGTTGGTAGTTCAGATATTATTGTTTTTCCCTCGATAGCGGATTTTTCAGGTAGTAATGTTATAACTGATACTATTTTAAGAAATGCAGCTGCATCTATAGTTGGTATTGTAGAGAATGCTGGTAAACCTCTGGGTGTTATAGATGGTCTATTGATTGGAATATCTACGATGGGTGTAGTAAATAAAGGTTCTCAAAATATTATACAAAGATTAAAAAGGAAAAAATATGAAGTAGTAAGTTTCCATTCAACTGGTGTTGGAGGGAGAATTCTGGATGAATTAGTTGAGAAGGGAATAATAAAGGCAACTATAGAGTTTTCATTACATGAGATTGTTGGAGAACTTTTAGGAGGATATTCTTCTGGTGCGATAAATCGGTTAGTTAATTCTGGTAAAAAGGGAATCCCTCAATTGGTTATTCCGGGTGCATGTGATTTTATTGATTTGGATACTTTTAGTTTGGAAAAGGATATGTTGGAAAGGCAACATATTTATCATAATTCTGATTTAATACATTTAAAATTGTTAAAAAATGAAATTATAGAAGTTGGAAAACTAATATCGGCAAGATTGAATGAATCAAAAGGTTCTGTTACTATTGTAATTCCATTACAGGGATTTAGAGCTGGCGCAATAAAAGGTGAGCCTTTGTATGATCCTGAGATTGATAAGGCTTTAATTCAAACAATACTTACAAAAACTAAAAATGATATAAGAATTATTGAAGTAGATGCAAATATTAATGATGATAAATTTGTCAGAGTAGTTTTTGATGAAATGGAAAAATTGTTAACATATAAATTGAAGAGGAATCGTTAAGGATATAAAATGGTAAAACTAGTTAGAGAATCTCTGACCATTCGATCTGCTTATTTATTTTATCATGAGAAATTGAATATAAAGGAAATTGGAAAAAGGCTGGATATATCGAGATTCAAAGTCTCAAGATATCTGAAACAGGCAGAAGAGCATGGATTTGTTCAGATAAAGTTTAATTTCCCAGGAATTCGTTACGAGACACTTGCAATGGATATTGAGAACAAGTTTGGAATAAATAGAGTTATTATTGTTCCTGTAACAGCTGAAATGGATTCAACTACAGTCAGGAAAACTGTGGGACATAAAGGTGCTGAAATTCTTAAAGAGTTTAATGAGTCTGTTTCAGTGGGAGTAACCTGGGGAAGGACTATAGCAAATATGGTTGAAGATCTACCTTATGGAATGATCCATTTTAGTCGTATTTCTGAATTAACAGGTGGTTATGGCATGATTAATCCTGAGCTCCAATCAAGTTCTTTAGCTCCATTGTTGGCAAGAAAAACTGGTGCTTCTTGTTTTCAGATGCATGGTCCTATTATAACAAGTGATGTAGATATAGCTAAGAGTATTATGTTGGATGAAAGTCTTCTTCGAACTATTCAGATGGCGAAAGATAGTGATGTTGCAATTTTTGGAGTTGCAAATCTTACTGAAAATTCTATGTTACAGGTTTCTGGTATATTAAGTGCAGAAGATATGAAAGATCTTAATGCTCTTGGAGTAGTTGGGTCCTTGATTGGCCGCTTTATGGATTCTGATGGTAAGGAAGTTAAAACAGACTATAAAGACCGGTCAATTGCAGTTACCTGGGAGGATTTTATGAAAATACCTGAGCGTATTGCTCTAATTGGAGGTTGGAACAAAATTGAATGTACTAAAGGTCTTCTTTCCGGAGGAATTGCAACAACACTTATTTTGGATAGTATCACTGCTTTAACTCTTATGGACAAAGAGACTGAATTAATCTGATTTACAATTGTATGCAGATATTAAAGGAGTATAAGTGAACGATTATAAAGATTTAAAACTTGCTATGAGAAAAGCCGCTAAACGGGCCTATGATATCAGGCTTCAATCCGGGGATGGTGGCAATTTAAGCGTTCGTATTGCCGGAGAGGAGTTGATACTTATTAAAGCTTCTGGTTGTTCATTCGGTGACATGGTAGATGATAATATAGTACTAGTTGATTTTAGTGGAAACATAGTCATTGGGAATAAAAAACCTTCAAGGGAAATTCTTACACATGTGGCAATTTATCGCCAACGTGCAGATGTTACTGCTGTTTTTCATAGCCATTCTCCATGGAGTGTTGCAATAGCTCAAAACTCAACCTTTCTTCCCCCTATTTCACTTCCTTTGGAGATGAAAATTGGAACTGTTCCAATTTTGAATATTGGAGAGAGTCATGCAGATGTTGAGGTTGCCGGGGCTGTACAAGTATTGTTGGAAGAAAATTTAGGGATAAAGGCATTTATACAAAGTCGTCATGGCCTTTTTTGTTTATCGGCAGATATTATCAAAGCAGAACATAATGCTGAATTAGTAGAGGAAGCAGCTCAAATAGCTTTTCTCTCTAAAATAAGTTTAACAAAATAATGGGGAAAATTAATACAGGAGGAATATTAATATGAGTTACGCTAAAATATTTTTTGCAGATTGGGAGAAACTCGATCAGGAAAAATATCTAATTTTAGATTATTATTTTGAATCTACAATTGAGCCTCATGAAGCAGCTGCACATATGTGTCAGGAACAATCAACAGCACAATGGAAAAGGGTTGGTGTTGATGAAGATCTAAGACCTGAATTTGCTTCCAAAGTTATTGATCTTCAAATTGAGAGGGAACCAAAAGTTCCATCTGTACCTTTTCAGGTAGAGAGCTGGGATAGGTTGTGGGGTGTTCGTGTAAAAATTGCTTATCCTATTGCAAATTTTGGTCCTCGAATACCAAATATGCTTACTGCAGTAGGAGGTGAGGGAGCTTATTATAGCCCAGGGATTTATGCTATAAAACTTCATGATATCATTTTTCCCAATGGCTATCTGGAACAATTTGAAGGACCTAAATTTGGGGTAAAAGGTTTGAGAGAATGGACAGAAGTATATGATCGTCCCCTTTTTCTCGGAGTTATTAAACCAAATATAGGCCTCGGCCCAAAGCCCTTTGGAGAATTAGCTTACCAGAGCTGGATGGGTGGATTGGATATTGCAAAAGACGATGAACTTCTTTGTGATACCGAATGGTCTCCCTTTGCAGAGAGAACACGTGTTTTAGGAAAACTTCGGGCCGAAGCTGAACAGAAGACAGGAAAGAGATCTATCTATTTAGCCAATATTACTGATGAAGTGGATAGAATGCTTGAACTTCATGATATAGGTGTAAAGAATGGTGCAGATATGTTGATGATCAATGCTATGTGTACTGGTCTTTCCGGAGTGAGAATGGTTCGTAAACATACAGAGGTACCTCTTGTTGCTCATTTTGATTTTATTGCCCCCTTTACAAAGGCTCCTTATTATGGTGTCCATTCACGAGTAGTTACCAAACTTCAGAGACTTTCCGGTTGTGATATGATAATTTTTTCTGGGCTGGGCAGCAGGATGAAAACTCCTGAAAAAGAGGTTTTTGAAAATGTTAATGCTTGTCTTGATCCTATGGGTCCAATAAAACCTACTCTTCCTATTCCTGCAGGAAGCCAATGGGCTGGTTCTCTTGGCCCTTTGCACAAAATGATGGGTCATACTGATTTTGCTATAGTTCCGGGTCGTGCTGTATTTGGTCACCCTGGAGGACCTGCAGCTGGGGCGAAAAGTCTTCATCAGGGTTGGGAATCGGTTGTAAAGGGAGTTTCTCTTGAAGATTATGCTAAAGATCATTTGGAGTTAGCTCAGGCTATCCAACAATTTACCGGGAAGGAGATAATTAAATGAAATATGCAATAGGATGTGATCCAAATGCAAAGAGACTTAAAGAATTGCTGATTTTAGATCTAAAGGCTGCGGGGCATGAGGTCACTGATTATGGTAGTGACGATATTGTTTATGCAAATGTAGCTATAACTGTATCTGAGGCTGTGGTTGCTGGTAAACATGATAAAGGTGTTCTTATTTGTGGAACTGGTATTGGCATGAGTATTGCTGCAAACAAGGTTAAAGGTGCTATTGCAGCTCTTGTCTCAGATTCTTATTCTGCAGAAAGAGCACGTAAAAGCAATAATGCTAATATTATTTGCATGGGGGCTTTTACTCTTGGAGAAGCTGTAGCAAGAAATTATCTGAAAATTTGGGATAATGCTGATTTTGATTGGGAAACTCCTTCTGCTCCTAAGGTAAAGCGGTATATGGAGTATGATCAGGAACGATAATTCCAATGTATTAAATATGGTTAACTGTACGAATTAGGGCTTGCTGTTTTATTAATCAAGCCCTGTTTATATTCTATCAGGTACTAAAATCATATAAATTTACTCTTCAGTCTCACTATATTCCAGAATCTCCTTCCGAATTAACTCACCATACTCATCAAGTGCTTTTAAAATAACCTTTTTTCTGCTGTCAATTGTGTTATCCATAAGGTTTTCTTCAATTTTTCTTCTGAAAAAATGGTAGTCGTTTATTAACTTTCCGGGAGGTAGTAACAGTCTTCCTGCACAGAAGCTTTTCCATTTTTTCCTTGTTTCTGTATCCATATATTCCGGGTAGTTCCTGCATTTATATCGCCAGAGGAGTTCAGGTATCCTTGTGTCCTCGAATATCAGATTTAGACTAAACAGTTTATCTCCGGGTGTTGTTTTAATAATTTCAAAACTGACTTTATCTTTATCCTTGAAAAAGCCGCCGGAATAAATTTGCAGGTCCGGATCAGCGTCTGACTTTTTATAACTGTCTTTGCTGAAAATCTTAATAAATCGTTGTGTAAGAAGTGGATCGGAGTTTAATTTTTTGCTGTATTCCAGGCACTTGTTTAAATCCAGGTTTAATCTGTCTGCAGTTTTGTCGTCAACTGTGCTAACCGGACTAAGGGCAGGGCATTTATTTACCTGGACTTTAATAATGTGAAGGTTTTCTTTAGGAGGAAGCTCTTTTTTCGGAGTAAAAAAACGTCTTCGTATTTCTGATTCACTAAGTGTTAATAATTCCTCCGGATCGTATTTAAGATCATAGAAATAAATAGCGTTATTATTCTCAGGATCTCCTGCTATAGGAGCTACGATAGATGTACATCCTGTTTCTGATGTGAAACCGGAATAGGTATATACCAGAGGTTCTCTGGTTTGAAGGTTTATTAACTGCCTCAGACTATTTTTTGTTCTGTGCATAAAATTATATCTTAAAAGTTTTGGTTGTTTTTCAAAAATTAATTTTGCAAGGGCAATTGTTGCATATACGTCAGCAAGTGCATCATGGGCATTGCTGTGTTCTATATTGTTTACCCTTGTTAATTGGTCAAGTTTGAAAACAGGTTTGTTTTTTTCGTTTCTAATCCAGTTTATCCCTTCGGGCCTAAGATCATGAGCTGTTCTGACCAGATCAATAATATCCCAGCG
>JALTGJ010000504.1 GCA_027077185.1 Spirochaetales bacterium
CAGATAAGCCGTTTGTCCGGGTTAACTATCACTGGCCGGGGAATATAAGGGAACTGGAAAACACCATAGAGAGAGCGATCCTTATGGCTGAAGGGGATGTAATTATGCCCAACGAGCTGGAGCTCTATTTTAACCGCCGCTCATTACCCCCTGGTTCAGGAGCAGAGAATTTACAACTGAATATTCCTCCTGGTGGTGTAAATTTGGAAACGGTGGAAAAAAGACTTATAATTCAGGCCCTGGAACAGACCCAGTGGGTACAGAAAGATGCAGCTGTTCTTTTAAATGTAACAAGCCGGGTTTTAAACTACAAAATTAAAAGATTTGAGATTACTCATAAAAGCTGGAGACAGAATAAATAAAACCAGCATTGGAAATCTCATCCAATAAAAAAGCTCCATGTCCTAACTTCTTGAATAATTCAAGGATATGATATATTTTTTATAATATGTTATCATTTGAATGGAATCATGAAAAAGCAGTTGGTAATATTCAGAAACATGGTATTTCGTTTGATGAAGCCTGTACTGTTTTTTCTGATACTCTATCTTTAACTATTCATGACCCTCTTCATTCAAGTGAAGAAGATCGTTTTACAATAATAGGGAAATCTGTTAATAATCGTATTTTAATCATTATTCATACATATCGAAAAAGTAATATTAGAATAATAACTGCTAGAAAAGCTACAAAAAAAGAGAGGTTGTATTATGAAAACAATGGCTAACGATCCTGAAATGTTAGAAGAATATGACTTTAGTGGAGGAATCAGAGGTAAATATTCGAAGGAATATACAGAAGGAACAAATGTAATTGCTATTGATTCGGATGTAATACAATTCTTTCCTGATCATGATTCTGTGAATGAAGCCTTACGATCTTTACTTCCAATTTTAAAAAGGCAAGAACGGAAAAGTACCGGGCAATTACCATAAATCATCTACTCAACCCAGGCTCCGTCCTCCTTCAATCTCTAATATGAGGGTTGTGCGAAGTATACAAATTCAGGTTGTTTTTTGCTTTTGCGACTAATAATGGGTCCCCGACACTTCGTGTCGCCCATTTTATCTTTATATTCACCAGTTCTACTGCTCTCTATTAGAGAAGAAGTTTTTTTGACATAGCAAATGAGACACAACGCAAAAAGCTATTGTTACAAATTGCCACACTTTGATATATATTACTACTATAAATGAGAAGTTTTACAAACACCTGGGTTTGTAAAAAGAAGGGAAAAGTTCAAATCAGTGGATTCTGGATACTTTAGATCATGCAGCACATATCTAAGTATATTGGGGGACTGAAAGTGAAACCGAATAACCTGGTTATATCTAAATTATTAAGGTTCTGGAGAAAAGCAGATTTTTTTTAATTTATATAAACGATAGCTCAGATCAGCAAAAATTATCATTAATCCCAATAACTCCAGTCCATGGATCCTGGGTACATATATTGATCCTGCGCGAATAAACACAAATAACGTCAAAAGGGTAACACCAGTCAGGGCAATAAGTGATTGACCTATAATAGTTCGTATTCTGACTAAAACAAAGACACTTATAGTAATCGTAATAACAAATAGCAAGAAAGTAAAAATAAACTGAATAAAATCTCTATGCTGGAGCAAACCAAGATTTTTTGCAATAAATCTGCCAACCATCTCCACAAGTATCTGAATATCCAATTGTTTATTAATTCCCAAAGCCGTAAGAAATATTGAAATGCTTACCCATAAGAAATGCTTTGTCTTTTCGGTTTTTATATTATGCACATAATAAAGTGATAAAATTATTGTTAATAAATATGTCAGAGTTATAACCCACGACCAAAAGGTATCATCCCCACTTTTTGAAAGCCATGTATTTAAAAACGGGATTATTTTGTTCATCTACTCACCTTAATGAAATGGTTAAATTAAATGTATTTTATTTAATATCAAAATAATAGTAAACAAGTTCGCTTAATTAATAAGCAGGCTTTTGCGATGTGTCCCACTTTTAGGATTTGATGGCTATATTGCATAGTGTATTAGCCTTACATTAGAGAAGAGGTTTCTTTTATGTAGTAAATGTTGAACATCGCAAATAGCTAATAAGGGAAATCAATTTTGTATGTCAGCCAGTTACACAATTTTGATTTTCCTTCTAAAATGTGCTATGATATCTTTAATGAAGAAAAAGTATTTAACAATATTTCTATTAATTATAATTCTGCTTTCCGGATGTAAGCTGGTGTTAGGTGCCAGGACGGATAAGGCGATGGAAATAATTGTTAAGGGCAGTAGCTTTACCCTTGCATGGGATCCCGGTGGACCGGATATACCTAATAATCCTAATAGTGCAGTCCAATATAGAGTATATTATAGAAACCATGGATCTTATTATTGGCAATTATTGATGGAGATTGAAAGTTCAGGTAATCCTGAGTGTTTTATAAATAGTGATATTATGGATTACGGCATGTATGATTTTGCTGTAAGTGCGGTAAGCGAACAAGGGAGTGAGTCAGCTTTGCATTCATCATTGGATAGTACAGCCAATCCCTTTACTGGCTGGTACATAAACTGGATAGGTTCTAAATAATAAGGAGAACGGGCAATGAAAAAAAATGTAGTATTGGTTTTAATCATAGTTTGTATTGGATATTCTAATTTATACTCAAAAGAAGTAAAAGAGCCTGTTCCCTGGGGATTTATTTTCAATACGAATAATCTGTTAATGGATATTGAAGGCTACCAGGCAGGTGTAGGATTTAAAACACTGCATGATAATAATGTCGCTATCCGCTATCTTATTGATATTTTCTACTCCAGCAGTTCTGATTCCTTTTCCGGAACCCTTGGCGCAACCTATGAAAAACATTTTAAGCCAGGCAGAATTTCTCCCTATTGGGGTGGTTTTATTGAAGCGGGGTACATTGGGCAAAAATCGAAAACTGATTCAGATAACTGGACTATGAATAATACATTCCCTGTTTCAGTAGGTGGAGTTTTAGGTGTCGAATTCTTTATTATGGAGTTTCTTTCAGTATTTGCAGAATACAGTATATCCTTTGACAGCCTTATTACTTCAACGTCAACAAGTGTTGCCGGAAATGTAACTAATACAAACCCGGAAATTACTTATTCCATCGATTCTGGTATTGGTAATAATTCGAGTATTGGAATAATAATCTATTTAGATAATGTTATTACATTTGAACAGAAGGATAAAAAAGAATAGATCTATGCATATTTTTCTGCAAAATCGATAATTTTATGTTCCTCTGGTCTAAACTCTATTCTTGGTTTTTCATCAAGGGCAGATTTAATTTGCAGACAAAATGATAAAAGATCTGTGCTTTCCAGATGAGTTCGATCCATGGAATTAATTATTTTACTATTATGGATTCTTATAGATTTATGCTGTAATGAAAATCCAAGTTGGGCATCTACAGAAATATTTGGTTCCAAAGTTTCCAGATCATTTGGAATTCCGTCACCCACTATATTCCTTATAGAGGAGAGATCAAAATAATTTTCTATAGAAGCTCTTTTCAGACGATAAACCTGAATTCCATTTTTTTCACAGTTTTTATTAAATCTGTCTGTAACAATTTCTGTATCGCCTTTGGAATATGTTAAACTAAATACATTTTTCTTTTCCAGAAACATTGATAAATCAAGATATGCTCTAATATCACCATTTAAAGGGAAAAAATTAATATTAAATCTGCGGTCCAGGCCAACCCACATTAATACTGTATTTAAAACAGGAATATCCGAGGGATTTTCCACAAGAATAATAGCATCTGCAATTAGATGGTCAGAAACTGAGTAACCCAAATTAAAAAGAATACTGGCATTTGAAGTTTCATCAGAAAGATGGACTTCTTTATTCCTATATTGCACATGATAGATTTTATTTACTAACAAAGAATTAAGGAAAATATTTGAATGAGTGGAAATAATAAACTGTTTATCTTCTATTCCTTTTAGAAAAGAAAGAAGACGCTTCTGCATTTCGGGATGCAAATGACTTTCAGGTTCTTCCAGACAAATAAGGGAATGCTGCGTATCCAATGCAAAAGTTATCATTATAAGAAGATCTGCTAAACCAAGTCCTGAGTCGTTGGCAAATATCCATTTTTCTTCTGTAAGACGTTTAAAAACTAACTGAATAGTATTTTTTAAATCGGGTATTATATTAAATTCATAGTCACAAATTTCCGAAAAAGCCGTATAAATTTTAGTAAATGTTTTAAACTCATTTGAGCTGGGGTTCTGGTTTTTTAGAAAAAACAGATAATTTACAATTCCACTGCCATAGTTTTCTATTTTCTGCTTAAGATTAATTTCAACTCTGGCTTCCAATTTACGTTTAGGGGGTATTAGGAGGGGCTGAAAAGTTTCCTCAATATCTCTAAACCAGTTTTTCAATATTGTATGCATATCAAACATTTTATTTAAAAAATGAAGATTTTTATTGCTCTCCAGATCCATGGTACAGATCTTTATTATGCTGTCCTCTTCTCCATAATACCAAATAGTTTTTTTATCCTTTAAACCTTCCAGATACGTTCTAAAGGCATTTGTAGCTTTCCGGGTTATATTATCAAAATATTGGCTTGCTTCCTGTTCAAAATAATGAACAAGGGGTGTGATATCTTCCAGAGGTTTACCAACTGCCACACATTCTTTTATGTTGACTGCTTCAATTATTGATGTTTTCCCACTGTTGTTTTTACCAAAAAGGACATTAATTTTACCCAGACCATTCAATTCCAGGTATTTTACACCCTTGTTGTTTTTTACTTTTAAATAATTAAACATTAATCCCCTCCCAGTAATAACCATTAATATTTTTCTTAGATAATTTTACAATACAAATTTGTGGATAGCAATGAAATTGCTACCTTATACACAAATTTCATGATATATAATGATGTCACTGTAGTACTGGGGCTTATCCAGTTTTAGAAAAGTTTTAGTTTTTTGTTAAGGTTTATACCTTTTCCCACTCAAAGTTTACTAAATTACGCTCTTTCTTTGAAAACTCTATTCCAATTAAATAGACTTTATCTACATTCAAGTATTTCTGTGCGTAACCCCTGGTTTTTATCTGATCAAGAGGCTTTTGGATATCTTTAATATCCTCAACTACCTTAAACTCAAATATATACACCTTTTCATTGCCCGGAAATTTCAGGGTCAGATCTATTCTCCCTTTATTTGTTGTATCCTCAGTAATAATGTCGAGTCCCAGGGATGCAAAATAGGCATAGATAACTGAAGCATAGTATCCCTCTTTTTCGTAAATTTTATTTTTAATGAAGTTGTTGTAGGGAATCGAAGCGAAAAGCGAGTATAACGTTGACTTCAATCCGTCAAAATTATTACTTTCTATCATCTCAATAATTTTATCCTGATAAGCAAACTTTTCACTACTTTGATTAGTAAAATAGTCTATCAGGTAATCGGTTAATGAGAGTCTTACTTCCTTATTGGGATATCCCAGAAAGTATTCCATTCCTCTCCTGCTGCTTACAGAACTTTTAATAGTCAAATATCCAGTCTGAAAAAGTAAGGTTTCAACTTTAAGGGTTTCTACTTCAAAGCTGCCAATAATAGTATCATTAACTTTAAGATCCTCCAAATTTGGTAGGAAATAATTCTTTTCCTTCATCAAAGTTACCAGAAAATTTGGTGTAGCTGTCTCGAACCAGTAGTTTTTGTACTCTTTATTCGGATTATCCAAAAAC
>JALTGJ010000505.1:0-1462 GCA_027077185.1 Spirochaetales bacterium
ATCCATATAAGTGTTAGAATTTTACCTACAAATAAACTTTCGATTTTTATGTTAAAAAAAGGAATATAGAAAGAAGTAAAATAATGTCCTGAAAAGATTATAATTAGTGCAGCAGCAAATTGTCCTATTAATTTATACAATGGTCTTATATTTTTAAAATCATCTAAAATACCCACCATATTAATAATTACAGCACCAATTAACAATGACCAGTAAAAAAGGATATTTTTTGAATATATAAAATGTAAGTTATAAAAATAATAAACAAAATAAGTAATAACCAGAGGAAGGAAAAATGAAATTGCAATACCTATGCCTCCAATTCTTGGTATTTCACCTTCATGTATTTTGCGACTGTCAATAATATCATACCATTTAAACCTATGAGCAAGTTTTAAAAGTAAAAAAATTACTAAAGAATTTAAAGAAAGTGAAAATACTGATGCTAATACAAACGGTAAAACTGGAATCATTAAATATAAATCTCTCTATTTTGTTTATTTACTTTATAACTCATTCTATGAAGTATATGGACTATAAGCTTACATGTCAAACCTATAGCATTATTAAATAAAAAACATTATATTAATCTTTGGAGGATAAAATGGAATATGAAGTAAAAAATATAAGCCTTAGTGAATGGGGCAGAAAAGAGATAAATATAGCAGAAAAAGAGATGCCCGGACTAATGTCAATCCGGAAGAAGTATGGAAAAAACAAACCCCTTAAGGGAGCAAGAATTATGGGTTCCCTGCACATGACTATACAAACAGCAGTTCTTATTGAAACTCTTGTGGATTTGGGTGCGGATGTTAGATGGGCAAGCTGTAATATTTTTTCCACCCAGGATCATGCTGCAGCTGCGATTGCTGTTGGATCGACCGGGACTGTAGATAAACCTGCCGGTGTGCCTGTTTTTGCATGGAAGGGAGAAACACTGGAAGAGTACTGGAACTGTACTTATAAAGCGCTGTCTTTTCCAGGCGGAAAAGGACCTAACCTGCTTGTTGATGATGGCGGGGATGCATCCCTTGTACTGCACAAAGGTTTTCAGCTTGAAAATGGAAGTAAGTGGGCCTTTGAAGATGCGGATTCAGAAGAGGAAGCTGTTATAAAGGCACTTCTCCAGGAAGTCAACAGTAAGGATAAAACACGATGGCATGAGCTTGTGAAGGATTGGAAGGGAGTATCTGAAGAGACAACAACAGGTGTTCATCGTTTGTATCAGATGAAGGATGACGGCAGTCTGCTGGTACCTGCTATAAACGTAAATGACAGTGTAACCAAGTCGAAGTTTGACAATATGTACGGCTGCAGGGAATCTCTTGCAGACGGTATTAAACGGGCAACAGATGTTATGGTTGCAGGTAAGGTAGTTGTTGTCTGCGGTTATGGAGATGTAGGAAAGGGGAGTTCCCAGTCTATGAGGGGCCTTGGTGCAAGAGTTATTGTAACCGAAATA
>JALTGJ010000505.1:1472-1834 GCA_027077185.1 Spirochaetales bacterium
AGGAAGCTGTTATAAAGGCACTTCTCCAGGAAGTCAACAGTAAGGATAAAACACGATGGCATGAGCTTGTGAAGGATTGGAAGGGAGTGTCTGAAGAGACAACAACAGGTGTTCATCGTTTGTATCAGATGAAGGATGACGGCAGTCTGCTGGTACCTGCTATAAACGTAAATGACAGTGTAACCAAGTCGAAGTTTGACAATATGTACGGCTGCAGGGAATCTCTTGCAGACGGTATTAAACGGGCAACAGATGTTATGGTTGCAGGTAAGGTAGTTGTTGTCTGCGGTTATGGAGATGTAGGAAAGGGGAGTTCCCAGTCTATGAGGGGCCTTGGTGCAAGAGTTATTGTAACCGAAATA
>JALTGJ010000506.1 GCA_027077185.1 Spirochaetales bacterium
GCAATCAGTCTTGCATCCAGGTTTACCTCTGAAGTTCCTCCTACTCTTGTAAAAACTCTCTCCTGAAGCACTCTTAAAAGTTTAACCTGTATAATTGGATCCAGTTCAGAGATTTCATCCAGGAAAAGTGTTCCCCCTTTTGCTTCCTCAAGAAAACCTTTCTTTTGCTTTTCAGCACCTGTGAAAGCACCTTTTTCATAACCGAATAATTCAGATTCAAGTAAACTCAGACTAAAAACCGAACAATTAACCGGGACAAAAGGCCCTTTACTTCTTGAACTTTGTGCATGAATAGCTCTGGATATAAGCTCCTTTCCTGAACCACTCTCACCTGTTATTAAAATTATAGAATTGCTTGAAGCTATATTCTTAATTTTTGTATATAATTCTTCCATCACACGGGAAGACCCAATAAGATTTTTATTTAATCTGATATTACCAGGATTTTTTAAAATTAGTCTGGCAATTATTTTTTTTAAACTATTATGGTCTACCGGCTTTGTCAGATAGTCAACTGCTCCGTCTTTAATTGCAGAAACAGCTTCCTGGACAGAGGCATAGGCTGTTATAAAAATAAAAGGTATATTAAATCCCCTTGATTTTAGTAAATGGAAGATTTCAGTACCGGACAGATCATCCATTTGAATATCAGAAATAATTATGTCCGGTTTAATTTGTACAGCTAATTTAAGACCCTTCCTTCCTGTATTTGCTGTCCATACCCTGTAGCCTTCTTTTTCGAGTATAACTTTAAAAACAAGCAGTATATTTTCTTTATCATCAATTAGTAATATTTGATTCATATTTTTAAGGCTCCTGTTCGGGAAAGCTGATGGATACCATAGTACTCATTTTAGTATCTTCATTTAAACTGCAGATGGAAATATTTCCATTATGCTGTTCTACAATTTTACGGCTCAATGACAGACCAATACCTGACCCGTTTTTTTTGGTTGTGTAATATGGGTCGAAAACCGCATCTATGCTTTTGACTGCAATTCCGCATCCTGTATCACTTATTATCATTATAAGATTATTTATTTCCTTTTTAATTTTAATTTCAATAGAACCATTATTTCCAATTGCATCCATACTGTTTAGAAGTACATTAAGTATTACTCTTTTTATTTGATTAGGGTTAACATTCCATAAGCCTTTTCCCCCGGTAGTTAGATTATTTATTATTATATGATGCTGTTTTAATAAAGGGCCAAGTAGAAGCAGACTGTCTTTAAGTAATTCTGCTGGGCTTATATTTTCTTTTTCTCCAGGTTCTGATTTTGTAAACTCGAGGAATTCTCCCAGATAATCATTAAGATTATGGATTTCCTCCTTTATAATTTTAATATACGAGTATTCACTGGAATCTTTGGAAATGCCTAAACTCAATATTTCTACAGAACCGGATATTGCTTCCAGGGGGTTCCTTATTTCGTGGGCAAGGTTAAAACCTATTTTCCCCATGGTAGCAAGACGTGCTTTGGAAATAAGTTCATCCTGATTTTTTCTTAGTTTATCTTTCATTTTGTTAATGGCATTGCTGACTTTTAAAATTTCTATAGAGGGCTTACCCGGAACGGAAAGGGTTTCGTTTATTGAAGCTGCAGATATTTGTTCAACTCCAGCTGCTATTCTACGAAGGGGTCTTATTACCTGAATTTCCAAAAATACAGCAAAACCAAATAAAAGTAAAAGTTCAGCTATAAAAATTGAAACAAAAAGAATTCTGCTTTTTTTGATTTTGGCAAACATACCTTCCAGTGAAAAAGAAATTTCAGCCATGCCATGGTTTGCTCCAAGAATAACAATTGGTTCTCTGGCAGTTAATA
>JALTGJ010000507.1 GCA_027077185.1 Spirochaetales bacterium
ATGCAATGAAACTTGGGGCAGTTGATTTTATTACAAAACCCTTTAACAAAGAAGACCTTAAAAATATAGTTTATCGTGCTGTTTATGGAGAAAAAGAGAAGTATAGTAAGCTGAATAAATCTCTTTCTAATGATAAAGGTGTTATTTACACCAGTGGGAAAATGCAAAAGATTATGGAAACAGTACGTAAAATTGCACCGAGTAATTTGTCTGTTTTACTAACAGGAGAAAGTGGTACAGGTAAAGGTGTAATTTCAAAAGCAATTCATGAATATGCATTTGAAGAATATAATATTCAATCACCTTTTATAAGTATTAATTGTCCTGCATTACCGGATACTCTTCTTGAGAGTGAATTGTTTGGATATAAAAGGGGTGCATTTACCGGTGCAGATAAAGACTTCCCGGGAAAAGTAAGTATGGCAAATGGAGGGACACTTTTTCTGGATGAAATTGGAGAACTTTCATTGTCTGTTCAGTCAAAACTTTTAAAATTACTGGAGGAAGGTGTTTATTCTCCTCTTGGGAGTACTGTTGAATATAAAGCTGATATTCGTATAATAAGTGCAACAAATCAATCCATTCCGCAGATGATAAATAATAAGGAATTCCGGGAGGATCTTTATTATAGAATCAATTCTGTAGTTCTGGAAATACCGCCTCTTAGGGACAGAAAAGCCGATATTCTTCCTTTAAGTACTTTTTTTCTTGATAGATTTTCAATGGAAAATAATAAAAATATAGATCCAATTCAGAAAGAAATTACTGATTTCCTTTCTAAATATCACTGGCCTGGTAATATTCGGGAATTAAGAAATGTTGTTCATAGGGCTGTAGTTCTTTCGAGCGGAAGTAAACTTTCAATTGAAGATTTCCCTGATTTTGATAACATAGATAATCCTTCCGGTCAAAAATCAGGGGAAATATTTATCAAGAATGAAAAAGAGTTGGTTTTAAGTATTCTGGAGAGTAATAAATGGAATATATCTGCGGCTGCAAGAGAGCTGGGGATTTCAAGAGGATCACTTCGCCATAGGGTAAAAAAATACAATCTTCAATGTGGCTAATATTGGCCACTATTCGGCTAAAGATGGCTAAAAAAAAATTGTTAAACAGTAACATCTTATTCTATTGGCAACTATTTACTATAAGGGGCTTGTAATAATTGGCATGGAAATTGCTTATAAATAAGAAATAATTTATGGAGGAAGATATGATTAAAAAAATCAGTTTATTACTGGTAGTATTACTAATTTTTGGTACCTTTACTTTGAGTGCTGCTGGAAATAAGGAAACAGCTGGTGGACAAAAGGTTCAGATTACCTTTACAAGCTGGAGAACAGAGGATATTGAAAGGATGAACAGAATAAATGCTGTGTTTATGGAAAAACATCCTAATATTGAAGTTTTATTTCAGCCAATTAATGATAATGAGTATGATGCCCAGATGAGGGCCGGCCTTGAGACAGGAACCGGTGCGGATATCATTTTCTTACGATCCTATGATACCGGCAGAATAGTTTATGATGGCGGTTCTATTGCTGATCTAAATAAGGATCTGCCAAATTTGGAAGGATTCCCTTCTGCAGCAGTAAAAGCATGGTCTACAGAAGATGGTAAAATTTATGCAGTACCTTCCGTTGGTGTAACTCATGGTGTTTATTATCATAAAGATATTTTTGATAAGTATGGGCTGAAAGAACCTGAAACATGGGATGAGTTTATGGCTGTTGCACAGACTTTAAAAGACAATGGCGAAGTTGTTTTTGCTCAGGGTGCTCTTGATGACTGGACATGTTATGAAGTTGTTTTTAGTGGTCTCGGTGCTAACTTTTATGGTGGAGAGGCTTCCAGACAGAAATTGATGGCTGGTGAAATGAAATTAACTGATAAACCCTTTTTGGATGCGTTTAAAGCTGTAGATCAGCTTCAGCAGTTTTTTCCAAAAGGATATGAAGCTCTGGATTATGTAAGTATGCAGACAATGTTTGGTACAGGTCAGGCTGCAATGTTTATAGGTGGTTCCTGGGAACTTGGTATTCTGGAAGATCTTGGCTCAACAGATTTAGGCTGGTTTGCTCCTCCTGTAGTTAATAAAGGTGATACCCTACAGTACTGTTTTCATGTAGATGCAGGTATAGCAATGAATAAAAATTCAAAACATCCTGAAGAATCTCTTGAGTATCTTAAATGGGTAAGTTCCCCTGAATATGCTCAACTTTTAATGGATGAACTTCCTGGATTTTTCTCTTATACTCCTGGAGATTATCCTTTGAAAAATGCTATAGCCAAAGAGATGATTGGTGCTGCAAGTGATGCTGTTCTTACAGTAAGAACTGTATGGGAAAAAATGTCAGCGCAGTCTCCCAGTGGAAACAGTTTGATGGGTGAAGCTATACCGAAAATGTGGAAAGATGAGTTTACTCCGGAACAGGCAGCAGCCTATGTTCAGGATGGTCTTGCTACATGGTACAAACCATTCATGAAATAAGCCTATATTTAAGTTTAACAGGCTGTTGGGAGTTTTTCTTCCGACAGCCTGTCTGTGTCTATTAGGGAGAAATTATGACAGGAAAAAAATCCAGAAAAATAAAAATGTTTATGGTAGTTTTTCTTTTACCGGCAGTTTTTATTTATACAGTTTTTTTATTGCTTCCCATTTTGGATTCTATGCGTTTAAGCTTTTATTCCGGGAGAGGCCTTATACCTGACAAATTTGTTGGTTTTGATAACTATGTAAAACTTTTTACACAGTTCCCCTTTAAAGACAGAATGATAAATGCCTTTTCAAATAATATTAAATTCTTTTTTATAGTAACACTCATTCAGAATGTTTTTGGTTTTTTTATTGCATTTTTTGTTACAAGAAAAATTATTGGAAAAGGTTTTTTTAGAAAAATTAGTTTTTTACCAACAACCCTTTCTGTCCTTGTTGTCGGATTTCTTTTTAAGCTCATTTTAAATCCATCATGGGGGATTTTTGATAAAATACTTACAGCCCTCGGTTTGGAATCATTTATTTTACCATGGCTTGGAAATCCTTTAACAGCCTTACCTGTTCTTGCTATTGTTGTAAGCTGGCAGTTTATGGGAGAATCCGTTCTATTCTATACAGCTGGAATTGATGCTATCCCTGAAGAAGTTACTGAAGCTGCACTTATAGATGGTGCCAGTCCTCTTCAGGAACTTTGGCATATTATACTCCCCTCAATACTTCCTATAATTGGCATTGTAACAATATTAATTTTTATTGGTGATTTTACACAGTTTGATATTGTTTATGCTATGTCAACAACCCAGGCAAATCCGGCTTTTGGAACAGACTTATTTGGATCTTTGTTTTACAGAGCTGCATTTTCCACTCCTGTTCGTGGTGGATGGGGTATGGGCATGGGAGCCGCTGTTTCTACAGTCATGTTTTTTATAGTTTTTACGGGTGTTATTGCCTGGTTATATTTCTTTAAAATAAAGGGGCAGAAAAATGACTAAGCATCGGTTTAAAAGACAACTGACAAAAACAGTACTTTTTACATTCCTTTCTGTTTATACTCTTACTATTTTGTATCCAATTTTATTGATGTTTCTAACATCATTTAAAACCACAAGAGAAATTTTTACTAATCCCTTTGGACTGCCTGCCAGTTTTGAGTTTACAAGCTATATTAAATTGCTTACAATTTCAAATTATTTAACATATTTTAGAAATAGTATAATTGTAACAGTTATTTCTCTTGGAACTATTATTGTTATAACGTCTACAGCTTCTTTTGTTCTGGCTAAATATAATTTTAAATGGAAAAATTTTCTATATTTGTTCTTTGTCGCTGGTATGATTATACCTATAAGACTGGGAACTATTAGTATTTTAAAATTAATGATCGAAATGCATGCAAATGATACCTTGTTTTCAGTTATTATTGTCAGTATTGCTGTTGGAATTCCTTTTGGAGTATTTATACTTACTGATTTTATAAAAATGATACCCGAAGAACTGAGTGCAGCTGCCAGGATAGACGGCTGCAGTGAACCTGCAATATTCAGAATTGTTATTATTCCTCTTCTGCGTCCTGCATTAGCTGCAGTAGCAATAATTAACTATATTCCAATATGGAATGACTTCTGGTTCCCGCTGGTGTTTCTTAAATCAGATGCTGTAAAAACTGTTCCTCTTGCTACAGCTCTACTTTTTGGTCAGTACCAGACAAATTATGCCCTTGTTTTCGCTGTTTTATCTATGGCGTCAATTCCTGTAATGTTGTTCTACATAATTTTTTCCAAACATTTTGTACAAGGGCTTTCTTCGGGGGCTTTAAAAGGATAGGTAATGAGATTACCATTAAAAAGTAGAGAACCGGATTTTAACAGGTTGTTAAAAGTTTTAAAAAGAGAAAAAACTGATGTTCCCGTTCTCTTTGAATATTTTATGAATGATAGTTTGTATGACATTCTTACAGAAGGGGAAGACTTTCCTTCAAACGAAATGATAAGGGAGTACGTTAAGGTTGTTAAAGCCTATAAAAATGCCGGTTACGATTTTGCAACTTTTGTACCTCCGGCAGATTTTAATTTTTACCATCGTGATGAAAACGATAATGCATCTGTTTCACTTAATAATGGAGCTGGTATAACAAGCCGGGAAACTCTCGATACCTACCCCTGGCCGGATATTAAAAATATTGATCTTTCAATTCTGGACAAAATTAAACCTTATATTCCAGAAGGAATGAAGATGGTAGCTGCTGCTTCTGACGGTGTAGAAGAAACTGTTATTGAACTTGTAGGATTTGAAAATTTTTGTTACATGATAGTCGATAATCCAAATCTTGTTAAAAGTATTTTTGATGCAGTAGGGCAGAGATTACTGGATTACTATACCAGGATTGTAGAGTACGATGTTGTAGGAGCCTGTATCAATAATGATGACTGGGGTTTTAATACACAAACACTTATTTCCCATGACGATATGGAAAAGTGGCTTTTTCCATGGCATAAGAAAATAAATGATGTAATACATGCTGCTGGTAAACCTGTAATACTGCATTCCTGTGGAAATATATATCCTTTGATGGATAGAATAATTGATTATTTGAAAGTGGATGGAAAACATTCTTATGAGGATTCCATAATGACTGTAGAAGATGCCTGGGAGAAATACCATGACAGAATAGCAATTATGGGTGGAATCGATATGGATTTTATTTCACGGGCTGAGCCTGAAGATGTTTACAGGCGAAGTAAGGCAATGCTCGAGAGAACCGGTTTGGTTGGTGGTTTTGCTCTTGGTACTGGTAACTCTGTTCCCGAATATATCCCGCCGGAAAATTTTTTTGCAATGATCAAAGCTGCTTTGGAGTAGTCTTTTGCATGGGTATATTTAGCAAAAAATCCAAACATACTTGTAAAATGGTTGATTATCGTATAAAAATCCAAACAAAACCTGATTTTATACTTTCATTTACATGAATATTTGATCTGTTATTTAACCCCTTCTGGGTATAGAAGGGGTGCAGGAGTTTCTATTATATTTCCAACATCAACCTTTTACTGCACCTGCAGTAAGACCTTTTATAAACTGCTTTGCCATTAAAAGATAAAGTATAATTATTGGTACAGCCGAAAGTGTTAGAGTTGAAAATATTTTTGTCCAGTCTGTCTGGTATTGCCCAAATAGTCTTGTTACACCAAGCATTAAAGTTCGTTGTGATTCAGTTCGTATAAAT
>JALTGJ010000508.1 GCA_027077185.1 Spirochaetales bacterium
GTTGTAATACCAACAACAGATTCCTGTACCAGTTCAGCCGTTCTGCTTATTTCCTCATTGGCCTGCATGGATGCCTCTATTTTATCCCAACCGGAATTAGCCATTTGAGACAACTCCCTTCCTATTTCTCCGGCCTTCGCAGCACTGACATTTACTGTATTTATTGATTCAGCCATTTCTTCTACATTGGCAGAACTTTCACTGACAGCTTCTGACTGTTCCTGTACAAGTGCTGTAATTTTGACTGTCTGTTCCTTCTGCTGATTAACAGCCTCCACATTTGCACTGGTAAGCTCCCGTTGTTTATCCAGACTGCTGTTTACACTCTCGATAGAGGCTACCATTTCCCTAACAGCAGCAACAGATTCTTCAATGGAAGCAATAAGATCCTGGTTGGAATCTTCTACACTATTCGATGTATTACGAATATCTCCAATTAAACTGTCAAAAACAACCATCATTTCGTCCAGAGTACTTGAGATTCTACCTATTTCATTATTTTTCTTTATATTTGACCGGATAGTTAAGTCTTTTTCCTGCATTGCAAGCATACTGCTGACTAAAGAGCCTATGGGAAGAAGACTGGATCTTAGAACAATAACAATAATCAGTCCAAGAACAATTATAACTCCGAGCATCAAAAATAAAGTTTGCTGAATTATTTGTAATTTTCTATTTGACAGTTCTGTATATGCCACAACAACCTTATTAACTGTATTTTTTAGTGAAACAGCATTCTGAACTTCAAATATCTTAAGTGCGTTATTCCTTGCATCTACCTTACTGCCCTTATTTAGTATTGTCAGAAGAGCCTGTTTATAGGGTGTCCATTCCTTTGACCATGTGTCAATCAATCCCAAAATATCAGCACCCTCAGTGGGGACTAAGCCTAAACTGGTATTACCTTTAACAAGTCCATCCAAAATTGTATCATATTTTCCAATTTCTGCTTTTAATAGCTTTTCCAACTCCGAAGCTTTTTCGGTATTATTATCCAGAGAACTACTTATATAGGAAGTACCAAGATAACCCAAAAGTATAGTCCTCATTCGCTCACTACCGGAAGTATTTATAGCATTACCAAGACCTGCCATAGAAAAAAAGAGTCCAAAAATTACTGCAAGAAGACCTATCATTGCAACAACCATAAATATATTCATTATTATTATTTTTCTAAGAATTTTCAACTTTATTTTCAACTTTATCTCCTTTTATATTTTAATCAAACTATTACACAGCCATGGCAATTCTATTGCGCCCGCTCTCTTTTGCCTTATACAATGCTGCATCTGCTCTTTTTATAAGATCCTCAGGGACACAATCCAGATTCCTGTTAAATCTGGCAATTCCAATCGAAATAGTTGTTTTTACTATTTCATTTCTATTATCTTCATTGTAAGGAAATTCAAGGAACTCAATCCTCTTTCTAATGCGTTCTGCTACTAATTTGGCATCATCCACATTCATGTTATTCAAGACTATAACAAATTCCTCACCTCCATAACGGGCAGCAAGATCTTTTAGTCTAAGACTCCCCAATAGTTCTTCGGCTACTTTAATAAGAACGATATCCCCAAATGAATGCCCATAAGTATCGTTTAGATTTTTAAAATGATCTATATCCATCATCAGCAGACTTATGGGATGTTCTTCCGTTTCAAATCTTATTTTTAATGATTGGAAGAGAACATGCTTTAATTTGAGTTTTGTCATCATATCCGTAGTGGAAATTTCAAATAGAACAGAATTATCAATAGCAATTGCGGCCATACCGGCTACATTAACAAGAAAGTCCTTTTCATCTTCCAGAAAAGGTTCGTTAATAATTCTTTCCCCAAGAACAATTATGCCTTGAAGATTACCACGATTAATTAAGGGAACAATTAATGTCGGTTCCAAAATTGTAAAGGATTTCAGATCAGAAATTTTTTCAATAACATTAAGCAATTCCGGCATTGTATAACACTGAGGATTATGTTTAAAAATATCTATAAGTTCAGAATCCTCGCTTATTGTATATTTTATTTTCCTGTCAGGATTAAATCCTTCATAATTTCTATAAAGAGTATATTCGCAGCTTGCAATATCCGGTTTAATAAACAGACCGGCTTTTAAAACCCTTGCTCTCCCCATACATGTTAGCAATATAGCATCCAGAACTGAAGAATAGTCCAAATTCGAACTTAGACTCTTACTAATTTCCAAAAGTGACTCCAAATCACTTATTCTGGCCTCGTATTTTTGAATTTGATCCTGTTTATTTAAGGAATTCATCAACATCCTCTTCAATTTTTTTAAGTTTTGATGCTACTTCCATTTTTGCCTTATCAAGATCCTGGCCTTGTTCAGCTTTACAGGAAGCGTAAAATTTTATCTTAGGTTCGGTTCCGGAAGGTCGAATTGTAACCATACTCCCATCCTTTAGTAAAAACTGCAGTACATTTGACGAAGGCAGACTAATATCCTTAACTTTTGTTCCAGTTTCCAGATTAGATGTTTCTCCGGTTTTATAATCTTTCATTAATGACAAAGGGATGGCTCCAAATTCTGCCGGGGGACTATTTCGCATAGAAGACATCATCTCTTCCATTTGGGCTTTTCCTTTCTCCCCTTTCAAATACCTGGAAATAAGCAGTTCTTCAAAATATCCAAACTCCTGCCAAATTTCCTTAAGTCTGTCCAGAACACTTTTACCATGGGATCTATGATAGAGAGTAAGCTCAACTGTTAAAAATGCAGCTGTAACAGCATCTTTATCCCGAACTTTATCAGTAACAAGATATCCATAACTTTCTTCCCCTCCAAAAATATACTTCTCTCCTGTACTCTCAAATTCTTTTATTTTTTCTGCAATATATTTAAATCCAGTAAGAACATCATAGGATTTAACCCCATATCTTAATGCAACCATCTTTTGCAGTTCGGTTGTTACAATTGTTTTAACAAAAGCACTTTTCGAATCAAGTGTTCCCTTCTCCTTCATAGAAGAAAAAATATAGTCTGCAAGTAATACTCCCAGCTGGTTACCTGTAACAAGAATATATTTACCCCCGTCAGGAACAGCAATCCCCAGACGGTCAGAATCAGGATCAGTTCCAAGAAGTATATCTGCAGATTCCTTTTTTGCCAGATCGAGTCCAAGTTTCATTGCTGAAGCTATTTCGGGGTTCGGGAATTTGACTGTAGGAAAGTTTCCATCAGGTTCACGCTGCTCCGGAACTGTAATAACATTAATACCCATTTCACCCAGAGTCCTCTCTACCAGCATGGTACCTGCACCGTGCAATGGAGTATATACAACCTTAAGATTCTTTCCCTCTGCATGCATTAATTCAGGTCGAAAACTGCAGTCTTTAACCATCTTGACATAAGGTTCATCAATTTCCTTATCTGTATAAACCAATAAACCTTTTGACAAAGCCTCGTCCCTGTTTATAGTTTTAACTTTTCCTGTAACAGCATTTACTTCACTTATAATTGCCTTATCATGGGGAGGAACAATCTGACCACCATCAGACCAATATACTTTATACCCGTTATACTCCGCAGGATTATGGGAAGCAGTAACAACTATTCCAGCAGTACATTTAAATTTTCTAATAGTATAGGAAACAACAGGAGTTGGTCTAAGAGAGGTAAACAGATAAACCTTAATTCCGTGGGAACATAGAACCAAAGCCGCTTCCTCTGCAAAAAGTTTTGAAAAGTTACGGGAATCATAGGCAATAGCAACCGACCCTGAGGAAGTAGTCTTTGTAATATAGTTTGCAAGACCAGTAGTTGATTTTCGAATAATATAAGGGTTCATCCGGTTATACCCACCACCTATAACTCCACGCAGTCCCCCTGTTCCGAATTCGAGATTCATGTAGAACCTGTCATTTAATTCTTCACTGTTTTTACTATCTACGACCTGTTTAAGATCATCTATAAAATGAGTATTTTCCTCAAACTGTAAATAATCACTTATTTTTTTGTCTAATTCTTTTGGATTCATAGATAACTCCCTCTATCCTATTATTTTTACCAAATCTTCAGGTTTGTCAATAACAATTTCTGCTCCGGCCTCTGTCAATTCAATTATATCCCTATACCCCCAGGTTACCCCTACAGCTGTCATGCCCGCATTTACAGCTGTTTTCATGTCGACACCGCTGTCCCCCACAAAGATTGCTTCTGATGGATCCACATTTATGTCTTCCAGTATTTGAAGAGGGAAATAGGGATCAGGCTTTTTAGGAACATCCGGAAGTACTCCCTGAATAGCTGTAAAAGGCCAGGGAGATAACAAACTTTCAGCTATATATTTAACAAGTTTGTCTTCTTTATTGGAAAGAATTGATATTTTAACACTCATATTTACCAAAGAGTCCAGTAAATAGGGAATTCCTTCATAAGGTTTCGTACTTATAACAGGTTTATTACTGTATTCTTCAATTACTCTTAAATACCCCTTTTCAAGTATTTCTTCCGGACAATCTGCAGGGCAGGCTCTTTTTAAAGTTTCTTTCAGCCCATGCCCTACAAATTTCATGTACAATTTTTCCGGGTGGGCCGGCATATTAATCTCTGTCAGTACTTTGTTAACTGCAAGAGCTATGTCCCCCAGAGTATATAAAAGAGTTCCATCCATATCAAATATGACAGCTTTGTAGTTCATACCTACAGGCTAGGTAAGAATGTTAAGAAAGTCAATAAACTAAAGATAGTTTTCGAGCTTATCAAAAGTAATTGTTCCATTTTCTTCAAGACTATTTACAATAAGATCAACAGCATATTTCCCCGCTGTTGCCTTTAATAAAAGTTCTTTTATATTGGAAACAGACATATTCAGCCCCTTATCTGGATAATATATTGCTAATAAAGGTTTTTATAATACCTTTTTTTGTATTTGTATTCGTATTTTTGGATTCTGGCAATGCTTCCTCAAGCTCAAAATTATCCGCTTCTTTCTTAATTTCTTCATCTGAACGCTTAAGTTTTTCCATTGCAGTAACAAACTCAATTCCTTTTTCCAGATATTCAAACTCTTTATCAAAAGGGATCTCTTCAAGTTCTGCCCATTCTTCCTCTGGAGACCCTGTTAACTCAGGCAAATTTTCCTCATCAAAATTTTCTACCATTGGACTCTCCAACAGCAAGTCTCTTTCAATTCCATCATCAACTTCTACAGCCAAAATATCTTTGCCAGTTTCCAGAAAACCTATTCCCCATTCCTCTGCCAGTTTATGAACCTTATATTTATTCAGATCCGCCTGCCGTATAATAAGACTGTCTGCATAGCTGCCTGCCTTAGGAACAATGTTATAATTGGAACAAAGTAACTGGGTTATTGCCTGATAAAAACTTCTGCCGGATCTGGAAAAAATATTCATAGTTTGCAATGCATCAGAGCTGTTTAAAAGACTCATTTTATGATTATCGGCAACTACCATTCTATTCTCAGCATCCAGATAAATTGTATAATCCGGATAGTCATGTCTAAGCTGTTCAGAAATAATAGATTTATTCATTTACTAATTCCTAAAATCCCAGTTTCCCGGAAATGGATGGATTAAAAAATATTTCTTTTTGGTACCATGCATCCAAATACTGTAATCTTTTACCACAAATACTGCAATAATGATTTTGCTGAAGCTGAACAATACTATCAATAGTCAACTCTATATGTCAAATAGAGAACATGCACCCGAATCACGTTACAATTTC
>JALTGJ010000509.1 GCA_027077185.1 Spirochaetales bacterium
CTGTCAATATTTATTTTATCAATGTTAATATAATTCATAGATTAATTCTCCTTTTATATTCGTTTAACCGGAACACAAATATCAACAGTAGTTGTATTATCCTCTTTGTTAAAACAATTTCGCGAGTACATTTCAAAGCAATACCCGGTATCTGGCTGAAAACCTCCCTTAGGAAGAATTGTTCGAAAAACCTGCTTCCATGCTTTTCCATATTCATCATTTTTAAGTATAAATGTACACTTGGCATATTTGCCTTCAGCTATTTTTAGTTTCCCTATTTCTCCATCCACTGAAATATTATCAGATACAGTTACACCAACAGATATCCTAAGTATTTCCTCATTGGTAATCCCTTTTGGATCATGATATATTACAATAGATTTTAATGAAGAAAAATGTTCGAGTCCCTTTGAATCAGCCCAGTTCGTCAGTTTTTTATAAAGGGAATAAAACAACTTGTTATTCCCTGCATAGGATCCCTTGTGACGAATATAAACAATTCTCATTTCCGGGAACTGTGAGTAGCTGACTGCAGCAGGCTGAATGGCATCCTCCATTATTTCATTTCTTTCAGAATTATAAAGGAGCTTCTTAGTTAATACTTGATTAATATTGCTATTTTTTTGTTTACGCCACTCCTGGGCTGATATATTAAAGTGTTTCTTAAATGCTCTGGAAAATGTTGCAGAATCATTATATCCTGTTGAAAATGCAATATTTGTAATATTCTCTTTGGAATTGATTAATAAAGCTGCGGCACATTCAATTCTAATTCTATTAATAAAAGAATACAACGTTTCATCTGCAAAGGAATAAAAAATTCTATGAAAATGATATTTAGAGAAGCAAGCAATTTTGGCCAGTGTATCAAGATCTATTTTTTTATCTAGATTTAATTCAATATAGTCAAGAACTCTATTAATTCGCTCTATATATTCTTTTTCTTTATTCATATATTTAATAATACAACATTATTGGAAATAGGAAAATATTAAACATTGTTGCAGTACAATTACATACAATGTTATCTCCTTGACTTATATGTACCAAATATGCATATTAATACATATGAGAACCACACTGAACATAGATGATAGAATATTAGAAAAAGCATCTCAACTATCAGGTGTTAAAGAAAAAACATCTCTGGTACGTCTTGGTCTGGAGGCTTTAATTACTCTGGAAAGCAGTAAAAGACTTGCCAAACTTGGAGGAACTGAAAAAAAAATAGGTTCTATCCCAAGACGCCAGTCTACTTAGAATTAATTATGGTTCTTGTTGATACATCAATTTGGATTACTCATCTTCGTGAGGGAAATAAACAGCTTGAAGAGTTGTTAATGGATGCCAGGGTAATGTGCCATCCTTTTATTATTGGAGAACTGGCCTGTGGTAATATAAAAAACAGGAATGAAATTATCCCTTTACTTGAGGCTCTTCCAGCGGCACAAGTAGTTGATTTTGATGAGTTCCTGTTTTTTACTGACCATAATCAGCTTATGGGAAAGGGAATCGGCTTTGTTGATATCCATCTGTTAGCATCTGCTAAATTAGCTGGTGTAAAATTATGGACAGCAGATAAAAGGCTGGCTTCTGCTGCAGATCAACTCAAATTGGCATATAGACTATGATAACTCTAAGAAATATATGAATATATAAGTATGAGCAATAAATTATTGTTATAGGAAAGTAGGCACTGAGTTCTATAAAGTCCGTTCAGTTATTCTGTAAATCGTAATATAACTGAAAATCCTCCTGTTTCCGGATTTCGAACAGAAAAATCTGCGCTATGGGCTTCTGCAACTGCCTTTACAATACTTAGACCAAGGCCGAAGCCACCACCAGTTCTTTTTCCGGATCTTGAGGAATCTGCAATAAGAAAGGGCTCACCAATTCGGTCGATAAGTGTCTCATCCATTCCGGGGCCGGAATCTGATACCTCAAGACTGAAACTTTTATTATCATTGGTATTCAAATTGACAAGAATAGAAGAGCCAGGAGCATGGCGAATAGAATTTTCAATTAGATTTCTTAGGGCAAGATCCATCCTTCCCTGATCAAGAATAACAGTCAAATCAGGGCCTTTAAAATTATATGTCAAAGATAATCCTTTTTCCTGATAGCTTTCACAGATAGAGAGAGCCCAGGCCTGAAGTTGGAACTCGTTCCTGTTCAGTATATTAGGTTGTGTGGCCAGCCTTTTCTGCTCAAGAAGATTTCCAGTTAGTCTATCCAGAGTATTTATTTCTTCATTCATGGATTCCCTTATACGTTTATTATTGATAAATTCAAGGGACACCTTCATTCTTGTAAGAGGTGAACGAAGTTCATGGCTAATTGCAATTAGAAGATCATGCATGGAGTGAATATACTTTTCTATTCTATCGGCCATCCCATCCATCGCCCTTCCCAGAGTGGCCAGCTCATCAGTTCCAAGTGGATTAACACGTTTCTTCCAATCAGACAGCCCAAATTCAAGAGCAACCTGGTTCATTTTCCGAAGGGGTTTTAGTAAATGCCTCACAATCATAAAACTGATAGATAAGGCTGATAAAATCGAACTGGCCATGATTATCCAAATAAGAACAGTAAAGTGGTAATCCGCATGAAAATCGTTAAAGGTATAAGCAAAATCACCAATTTTTATTGTTGTAGAAAGGTCTTTTGCCCATGGAAAGAAATGCCAGTCTCCGTCATTCCCATCCGAAGTTGATATATCCATATCCATCAGGTCTCCTTCGCTGGACCACTTTAAATTAGAGCCTATTATCTTTATTTGCAGCCCTGTTTTATCTGCAATATTTCGGGCAGTTTTAACATCCGGAGGAGTTCCTATTTCTCCGGCAAGGGTGGATGCAAAGTACCGGATATTCCGGATAGATATTTCTGTGTTTGGTGATGAAGCCGATAGAATTTGTATCAATACAACTCCCAGGCTTATAAGGAGAAAGGCAATCATATAGGCTGCAAAAAGTTTTACGAAAATTGATTTTGCCGGATGTACCTTCATGACAGTTCTCCGATAAATACATAACCAAAACCATGTACAGATTTAATATACTTAGGTTCTTTGGCACTTTCGCCAAGTTTGGAACGTATTCGGCTTATAAGAATATCAATTGATCTGCTGTAACTTGCAGAATCAAAGCCCTGAATATGCAGCATAATTTCATCCCTGCCGAATTTTTTTCCAGGGTTCCGAACCAGCAATAGAAGAAGTTCAAATTCCATAGATGTCAGATTCATGGCTTTATTTGAAATATAGGCTTCTCTCTCTTTTGTATGGATTTCGATATTATCAAAAAATATATTTCTGGAATGGGTACTTTTTCCTGAACGCTTTAGAATTGTCTGGATTCTTGTTACCAGCTCACGGGGTTCAAAGGGTTTTGCCATATAGTCATCCGCTCCTAATTCAAGCCCTACAATTCTATCCATAGTATCACCTCTGGCTGAAAGCATTATAATAGGGACATCACTTCTCCTTCGAATTTCCCGGCATGCTTCAAACCCATCCATTCCAGGCATCATTACATCCAGGACAATCAAATGTGGAGATTTTTCAGAAAGAATTTTGAGACCATCCTGGGCATTTGTTGCCGTTAACAAATCCATCTGAAACATAGGAAAATATTCTGACATAAGATCGAGAAGTTTTTTATCATCGTCGATCATCAGAATTTGGGTAAGTTTTGGATTATAATTCATAAGTGGAACACCTGCCTTTTCATTCCAATTTATATTAAACAGCTATATTTTCCTAGATTGAAAATATTGCTCAGCTCTGTAAGATACAATTTGTTACATTTCTTTACTTTTTAGAAAAGACTGTAAACTGAATAAGTAATAAATTATATCTATAGGAATTTCGATAGTAGGAAAATTAGTTTACTAAGAAGAAATAAAATTTTACAGGAGATGTTATGAACAGAAAATTTGCAGTAATTTTTATTATGGCCATTTTGGCAGCAGGTAGTTTATATGCCGGAACTGACAATAATAAAGTGGCAGTGCTCTACAATAGAGGTACACAGTTAAACAGGAATGTGCTTCATCTGATGGGCAGTGAATTTAATTCATTGGCCAGTCAATATCGATTCTATGCTGTTGGCAAACCCTCGAATATAAAACCAGGTGCGTATAAAGCAATAATTGTACTAAATACCGGCATTCGCACCGGTATTGATCCTAAACTGTCGAATTTTATTGATTCCTGGAAGAACAAATCTGAAATTATATTAATCAGCCTTTACCGGGGAAGTAGAGATTTAACAGTAGAGACAATACCTGCCTCAAGTAATTCTCAGGGTGTTGATGCTGTCTCTGCTGCTTCTATATGGGGCAGGGGAGGATTAACTTCAATCTTTGGAAAGAGTACAGATCCAAGACAGATGCATTTAGAATGGATAAAACAGGTCGTCAAGCTTCTCGAAAAGAAAGGTTAGGGAGAGAACAATGCTAATACTTATCTTTTTGTATCTGGTACTGCCGGCGGTTCAGGTCTATTTCTTTCTTACAGGACAGTTTGGAAATGGTCTTGTAGATATTCTTAATTTCGGGGCTTCTATTTTTGCTCTCCATTGGCTTTTGGCAAATGTTATTATTGCATCCAAAATACCATGGCTCCAAAAGAGTATACCATATGATGCCCGAATACGGTTCCATATTTTTTCTACAGCAGGAATAGCTATTGCGGTGATCTATCATGCTGTCTACTACTTTGCGATGGATGCATTTATAGATCCTCCAACATGGGCAATTATTATTATTCTAACTATTATGCTTGTAACTGCCATTTTATGGATACCAGTGCCTGGATTCAAAAAAATCCGTGGATGGATTGTAATAAAAATGAAGGGAGGAGCAGAATTAAATTATGATCGTTCAAAGTGGTTCCATAAATTGTTTGTCCTTGCACTGGGATTTCTTCTTCTTCAACATCTATTAGAAGCAGGGATTTTTTATAATGTCAGTCCTGTCTCTGCTTTCTTGTATGGAGTTCTTTATGCAGGAACTTTTGGTATATACCTACTCTCTCTAAGTTCGATCTTCCGGGTTAATTCTGAGATCATGAAAATAGAGGAAAAGCAGGGTATCATTAAAATAGAGCTTAAACCTAACAGATTTTTTCGTTATAAAAGCGGCCAATTTACCTTTCTTGGAGTCAAAACTCCTTCAAAGAAAAAAGAGGAACACCCTTTTTCATTCCTGTCCTCTCCTAAAGAAAAATATGATCAAAAATTGGGAGTGCAGCCCTTAAGTCTGGCGGTTAGAGCTCTGGGTAATTTTACAAGAGATCTCTCCAATCTAAAACCGGGAGATAAGGTGAGTTTGAGGGGATCTTTTGGTAATTTTAGGCCGGGGAAGGAAAAAGCTCTGTGCTTTATAGCATCAGGTATAGGGACTGTGCCAATTATCAGTATTTTGAAGGATCTACATGCTTCAGGAGACAAGCGACTCATACACCTTTTTCTTGCTGTTGACCATAAAGACGAAATACCTGAACGGGATATTATAACTAAAATTGCTGCATCAATGCCAAACATTAAAATCCATATGATGGTCTATAATGAGGATGGTCTAAGATTTTCTGAGAGTTATTTTGAGAAAAACTTGTCTGACCACAGTAAGTTTTCATATTATCTTTGTTCTTCACCAGGTGTTCGTTCTGTTGTACTTGAGGCTCTTGCTTCTTTAGGTG
>JALTGJ010000510.1 GCA_027077185.1 Spirochaetales bacterium
CTTCAATTATTGATTGTATTTCCTTATCTCCAATTTTGTGAATCTCTAACAGTTTCTCAAGAAGTTCTGCCTTTCTATGCTCTTTTAGCTTTTGTATAAGGTCTTTATTTTCCATGCCGCAATTATAAATTATAATACTATTGATGGGTAGTGGTGTGTGTGGGCTTTAGGATGGGTTTTGTGAGCCTGTAATGTCATGGGGTATTGCAGCATGGACTATATAAAAATTTACAGTTATTGGCCTGGAAGGGATATTAAACTGCTTTTTTATAGTTAAATATAGGAGTTTTAATTGTTTTGTCCGGTTTTTTGTTATTCCAGATTGTCCTTTGTAGACGTTCTGCCACTTCTGGTGAGAAGAGTTTTTCTCCACACTGATGACAGACTTTGGCTGGAACATTTTCTATTACAACAAATTTGTCTTCAATTTGTAGAGTATAAGTTGTTTCTTCTTCATGCATTAATCCGCCGCAAATATCACATTTCATTTTAATACCTCTCCTTAAAATCAATCCATTGCTTAGTGGCAGGTTCGTAAAGTCCAAAGCAAGCTCTAATTATCATAACTTATCAATTAGTTTATTCTATTTTATTTATGCAATATGTCTTTATCTGTTTGGCTGCATTTAGGGCATCGTTTGCATCTTTTATTGTGAGATCCAGGGAATGAGGATATCGTGTTGATACTGCATAACTGGTAAGAAGTACTGCATGTTTTCCTAATTCCATTATAGAAGGGTCTTTTTCTTCCAGACTTTGAATTAGATTCTCAATATTATGTGTTTTTGATGGTTTTATATCCAGAAAAATTAAATATCCTTTCAAGGCTTTTTCGGCAGACTGTTGACAGTGATAGCAAATAATTTCCACGGGTATTGGAACTAAACTCATTAGATGGTTCGCTGAGATTAAATCCATTTCAGCAAAATTATACCATTCCTTAACAAGAGTGCTATTCATATAGTAGAACTCCCTCCTTGGCTATTTCCTCTTCAAGTGTATATTTCATATGTGAGCGGATATTGAATTCTTCAGGTTTATAGACAAGGATATCAAGAGGTGCTTTTATCTTTGTAAATATAGAATATCGCATATCCTTCATGAGCTCCAGTTTTCGTCGGGGATCCTCAGTTATTACACAGATATCAATATCGCTATCCGTGGTCTCTTCTCCTCTGGCATAGGACCCAAATAAGAGTATTTTTTGGACATCAGTAATTTGGGTAACTGTTTTATTAATAGTTTCTATTATCTCTGGATTTAACATCCTATTCCTCTTTCGCTTATAATAGCATCTATGGGTATATTAATCACTGCATAAAACTTTTATTATTATTACAATAGAACAGAAAAGCTGCAGTTATCTGCAAATAGCCAGTTCCGTTTCGCTGTTTAGAAATTAAAAGACTGTTTGTTCTGTCATCTTCGTAGATAATTATATCCCAATACTTTTGACAAAATACTATTTGATACTATAATACACTTAATATAGTGAAAAAAATATCCTTGTATCAAATATTTATAATTCTCCTCATATTTTTCCAGTTCCCGGAATATTCTTCGGCTGTCCCTATTAATTTTGCTATACCGGCTTCCGGGGAGGGGCTTAAAAAACTTCAGGAATGGACGCCTGTTATTAATCAGCTTGAAGAAACCACAGGACTGGAAATAAATTTAATTATTACCAGGGATCATGAAATTATAAAGAAAGCCCTTGAACAAAAAAATTATGACTTTGCTGTTCTTGACCCCTTTTGGTATGAACACTGGAAAAATAAAAAATTTTGCAGCCTGTTTTTACAGAGCAAAGA
>JALTGJ010000511.1 GCA_027077185.1 Spirochaetales bacterium
GCGTCATAATCCATTTTGCACCTTCTTAATATTTCTTTCCTTACGTTCATCAGCATCAATCGCATCAATTATCATGCACCTGTCAGGTTGGAATAAAGAAACTCGGAAATTGCTTCGAGTTTTCTTGCTGTCTCTCATACTGTAAAAGGATAATTTGTTAGAACAACAAACTCTTCGTCTTCAGGCTCTTCAAAAGCCTTAATTTCATTATGGATCATCGTAGCTCTATAACCATTCCCGATAAGAGCATCTCTTATCATAATAGCTTCCAAGCGACGACTGCAGAAGTGCATCGAGCAACCCTCATCACTACCTTCTGTCACATAATCAATACTTGCATCCCCTTCATACGTCACTAGGTATACATTTTCAAAACCTTCCACATAAATATGACTTCCACATACCGTATGAGATAAGCTCTGTGCTTCCTCAAATGACAATGTTAATGTAACACTCTGTTTCTTTTCCATAGACTTATTAAATACGCCTCTTCCTGCAACGATATTAACATCAACGGAATCACCTTTATGTATATCTAACTCTTTAGATATCTCCGCTGGTATGTAAAAAAATAAACTAGATCCTTTCTGTCCTACTTTTGCTTTCATAATAATCTCTCCTTAATTTGGATTGTATACCCATAGATAACCCCATGTAAACCCTTTAAGGTAGGATCTTATATAATTTTTTAAAATTTATTCTGAGAAATCCTCTTTAGGCAAAACTCAGCATTATTACCACTGAAGTAATAGATAATGAGAAAATCGTTATTAATTAAGGAACAAGTTAAGCATTAGAGAATATTCACTAATTGACCGTGTCAGCAGTTGTGTGAGCAATAAAACTGGAAAACAAAGGAAACAACAGGATAAGCCAGCATAGTCTTTTAATGTTAATTATCTATCCTGTAATAAAATAAGCAACAATAAGATAAAGCAGGAAAACAGTTGCACCAGATTTAGGGACTAGTGTTTTGACCTGATTATACTCGAAACAGCATCCCTGACAACCTTTAAATCCTCTTCACTTGTATGGGTGTATCTGTCTGTTATGGCAGTATTTGTATGACCAACTAGTCTTGTTAATTTTGCTTCAGAAATTGAACCCCTAAGATGGGAGACGTATGTATGCCGGAAAGAGTGAAAAGTTTTATCATTACTTATTCCAACAATCTTCATTCTTTTTTTTAATCCATCGGTTATGAGCTTTATATCTGCTGGGTATTGCATACTTGAAGTCGAATAGAATGCAAAACTTTCAGGTTCTGAACCATAGGGAGAAGTTTTCAGAACAGCTCTGATAGCTTTAATAGTTACATCTGGAATTGGTACTCCTACTCGTTCTGATTCCCACTTGGGACCCTTGAGACCATCACCTTCAACATAATTTGTTAGAATATCAATGTATCCATTTTTAAGGTGGATATTTTTTAATTTTAAGCCTCGGACTTCACCCAATCTTGCTCCTGTGGTTACAGCTAGTAAACAAGCACAGTAGGCTCTAATATCATCCCACGGATCATTAAATAATTTTTCAAGCTCTGTAATTTGAAAAATCTGCCTTTCTACCTTGATTTCCTTTACTCTCTTAACTCCTGATCCTGGGTGATAGGGTAGCATCCCCATATCTACTGCCCACTGCAAAGCCACAAAGAAAGCTTGTCTTACTTTATTCTGAGTGGATGGTGAAATGCTTGATGGCCGTTTTGCTATTCCCCGACGGCTTTCTCCTTCAGGTTTAACTGGTGGTTCGTATTCAGGTATTTTCCCATGTTCAAAAAGATAGTTCCTCCAGGAAAGAATATTTTTCCTGTCAAGATCTGATAATTTCTTAATTCCCCTTTTTTCAAAGTAGGGGAGTACATATTGTTTAATTCGCTGTTTATTATTTTGTAAATATATAGAATTATGCTTTCTGCCTTCAGCTACTTGTGAACGGAGATATTCTGATTTTTCAGGATTCCAGAAATTAAGAAGATATGTTCGAAGTGAATCTCCTGATGCTAAAACTTTACCATCTGCAAGCATTGATCGTGCTACTTTTTCTGCTGCAACTCTATTCCCCTGGCCAGTCGACTTAATAGTTTGATATTTAGGCTTTCCATTTTTTCCAATAAGATCTGATAGGAAAGCCGCATAGTATACAGTTTTTCCTTTTGAGGTTTTTCGTTTTAATAAATGAAAATCAATATTCACATTTTGATAGTTTGCTGGAGCCATTCTAATCCCCTTTGTCCAGGATAATGTCTGTATTAGGCATTATTCCATATATTACTCTTTTTTGAAGTATAAAGGTAAAAAAATAGACATTGGCGACTAAAAAATATTTTGAACATATGGTGGATATTGTAAATCATTGTATAGTAATGATTTAAAAGTACGTCCAAGAGGATTCGAACCTCTGACCTACGGCTTAGAAGGCCGTTGCTCTATCCAGCTGAGCTATGGACGCAAGTAAATCGAGATCGCTTTCCGAAACTTATATCTCTCCGGACGATCTCGAGATCGTACCTAAAGTTTAACTTTTTAGGTACGACTCTTAATCGGGATGAGAGGATTCGAACCTCCGATCCCCTGGTCCCAAACCAGGTGCCCTAGCCACTGGGCCACATCCCGTCAATGAAGGCTAATATATCCGTTTTGGCAATTCAAGGTCAAGTGCTTAAAACCGATTTACCTCTATCCTTTTGTTAAATTAGGAGTCTTATGTAAGCTATTCCGGTTTTCACTGAAAAATTATATTGAATAGCTGTAATTCTTATAGTTTTCTATAAAAATTTTGTGCTATTATCTATATATGGATAAATCACATCATGTAATTGAGCTGTATAAGCTGCTTCATAATTTATACCCGAATGCACTTACTTTTTTGGATTATAAATCTCCATATCAATTAATGGTTGCAGTAATCCTATCTGCTCAAACAACAGATGCACAGGTAAATAAAGTTACTCCGGAGTTATTTTTAAAATATCCTGACCCTGCAGGACTACAATCGGCTAAGGTTGCTGACGTTGAACAACTTATACGGTCGACTGGGTTTTATAAGGTTAAAACCCGTAACATTATGGGAGCAGCCGGGAAAGTGTGTTTAAACTATAATTCTATTGTTCCGGAGTCTATGGATGATCTTCTGACTCTTCCGGGAGTAGGCAGAAAAAGTGCAAATGTAATAAGAGCCCATTGTTTTAATAAACCTGCAATAATTGTTGATACTCATTTTTCAAGGGTTGTAAAAAGGCTGGGATTAACAAGTTCATCCAATCCCGGTATAATTGAAAGTGATTTATTACAAATTACAGACAAAGCAATACAAACAGATTTCTCAATGGTGGTTAATATTCATGGTAGAAAATGCTGTACAGCAAGAAAACCTTCCTGTGAAAAGTGCATTTTAGAATCTTTATGCAGATATAATAGCAGATTGCGAAACAATAACTGATTATTCAAATATCTGGTTTTTATCAATTATTTTTTTCCATTCATTTGCAGTAATAATTTTATCAATTACATCTGTCTTTAGGTAATTTCTTAAATTATTAAACTGGCTGGCAGTTTCAGGGTTAATTACATGTTCAATTCTACATGCTGTTGCCTGTGCTTCTTTTTCAGAAAATAGTAATATATCATATAAAAACACAGCTATTTTTTCATGTCTGTCATTAACAGAAATCGCTATTTTTTTTCCTTTATCAGTTAACTCGATAGTGGAGCTTTTTTCATATAATACAAGACCTTTACCTCTTAGTGTTTTTAATGCCCCTATTACAGAAGGCATTTGTACCTTCAGATCTTCCGCAATATCTTTAATTTTTGCCTGGATGTTAATTTTTCCCAACTTAAGGATCGATTCCAGATAATCTTCCATACTTGGTGTTATGTCTTTATTATGGTTCATATTTATATATTACAGCAGATATATGTCACTTTCAATAATAATAACCCTTAGTCCTTGACATATTATTTAAATTCCTTTTATTATTTATATATTAAAAAACGGAGGATGGATTGAGTAATCTATCGGAAGAGATAAAAGTTAAATTGGCAGCTATGACTGATGACTATGTCAGACAGCTGCCTTCACGGTTTGATAATCTTTTTAAAGATGTAAAAAACGCAGAGTTCCATGAAAATATTGAGTACTTAACTATACTAAAGAATTCTCTTCATAAACTTGCCGGATCAGGTACTACCTTTGGGTTTGATGCTTTATCAGTTAAGTCAAAAAAACTTGAAGCTATTCTAACTGAGTTTTTAGAAAAGGATACAGACTTTAGTTTGTTTAATTGGGAAAACTTTAATAGTTTATTGTCAGAAATTGAAAATATATGTAAACCTAAAGAAAATCCTGAAGAATTGGAAGATCTGGAAGAGCTGCCCGATTTAGTAATTTCCAATAGTAATAAAATAGGAACTGAAAGTGATTTAGAGCGGCATAATAGGAATGTATTGGTATACTTATCCATGAAGGAAGATTCAGTCCTTTCCGAAATATCTACACAAATGGAAATATTTGGTTTTAAAATAAAGGCTTTATTCTCTGTTGCTGGACTTGAAAAATTCCTAACTAATGACATGTGCAGTCTTGTTATTATAAATTCAGAACTTATCTTACAGGATGAAACAGCAGGAGAAAAATTACTCGAAATTAAAAAAAAGTATAAACCATTTCTTTCGTTTATATATGTGGCTGATCATAGTGATTTTGATATTAGACTTAAAACTGTACAATCCGGCGGAGATGCTTTTTTTGTTATGCCGATAGATACAGGTATCCTTGTAGATAAGATTGATAATTTAACTTCAAAGACTAATCATCCTCCCTATCATGTTCTTCTTATAGATGATGATCCTGAACAGATATCCTATTACGCCATGGTTTTACAGCAGGCAGGAATGATTACTTCTGTAGCATCAGATCCTAAAAGGGTTATTGAGGTGCTTGTAGAAGCTAAACCAGAGATTATTTTGATGGATATGTATATGCCTGCATGTGATGGGATTGAACTCGCATCAATTATACGGCAGCATGAATCTTTTCTTACTATCCCAATTATTTTTCTATCTGCTGAAAAATCTGAAGAAAAACAGTTGGAGGCTATGAGATCCGGAGCGGATGATTTTCTTACAAAAACTATAAGACCGGATAATCTGATAATCCGTATAAATGCAAAAGCTGCCAGGAACAGAAATTTACGATTTTTTATGGAAAGGGATTCTCTTACAGGATTACTTAATCACGCTAATTTGAAAGAGAGAATTGCAGTTGAATTAATGAGAGTTAAGCGGAGCGGTGGTAGTTTGAGCTATGCGATGATCGATGCAGATCACTTTAAAAATATAAATGATACTTATGGCCATCTCGCTGGTGATTTGGTTCTTAAAAGCCTTTCCCGGATGTTGCAGGACCGGCTTAGGAAAACTGATATTATTGGCCGGTATGGAGGCGAGGAATTCGGTGTAATTCTTATAAATACCGATGCAGAAAACTCTTTCAAAGTAATGGAGGAAGTAAGGAAAAATTTTGCTTTGGTAAAGCATAAATCCAATGAAAATGAATTTTTTGTTACATTTTCCTGTGGAATAGCTTCTTTTACAGAATGTGAAACGCCTGCCGAGCTAAATGATGCTGCAGATAAGGCTATGTACGAAGCCAAAACATCCGGAAG